>JBEKZG010000121.1:0-8751 GCA_049510095.1 Occallatibacter sp. | reverse complement strand
ATAGCCGCAGATGGTGCTGCCTGCCGCAAAGGCTTGCTCGACGACGGCGACGGCGGTGTCGCGAGCGTTGCGGACAGTCTCAAAGACAAGCTGCTCGCGCTCAGTGGGCTCGCGGCCAACGACGCCGGTCCAGGTGATGTCGTAGAAGACGCTGGTTGGCGTGTCGAGACGTCCCCAGATGTCGATGAGGATGAAGTCGCCTTCGCGGATGAGGGAAGATCTTTCCGCTGTTGGCACATAGTGGGAGTCGGAGCTGTTGGCATTTGCGCTGACGTTGGGGCCGTTCTCCCAGACGAGATGTTCGCGGCGCATGGCCTCGCTCAGCCAGACGACCATGTCGTATTCCGTTACGGTTGCGGCACTGCCGTTGCCGGGGCGCAGGCGGCGGCCAATTTCAAGCCAGGCCTCGGCGAGGATGTCGTCGATTGCCTGCTGCGCGACGCTGTGGCTGGCGATTTGGTCTTGCGATAGAACGGCTTCAAACTGGCTGACCAGATCGGCTGAGCTGACGATCTGCTTGCCGATTTTGCGCAGGAACTCGACTGTGCCTGCATCGACCATGGAGACGTACATGATGGCGTTGTTTGGGGAATATTGCATGGCGATGCGGTGGGCGTCGGAGAGCATGGCTTCAAGACCGGAGGCCAGTTCCTGCCAGCTTGAGTAAAGGCCTTTGACGCCGGGCAGCGTATCGAGGCGGCCTTGCTCGATGCGATGGACGAGCTTGCGCGGGGCGCCTGTGGCGGGAATGAAGTAGTACCAGCGGCGGGTGATGTGGGCTCTGGGATCGAGGCCGAGGATTCCAGCGGCAATGGGATCGCGGTGATGATGGTCGTAAAAGAGCCAGCCGTCAAAGCCGGCTTCGCGCAGAGCGGCTTGAATTGCTTCGAGGTTCATACCGGCATTTTACGCGCGCGGGCTATCGCGGACCGGCAACTGAATGTGTTGATGCTCCGAAACTAGCTTTCTCGGAAGTTTGGCAGGACGAGAGAGCGCAGTGTTCTCATTCTTCCTCTTAACATTTCGATGAATTCATCCCCGGCCTGGACGATGATAGGAATCAAGTCTTCCGAAGCACGCTCTTCATCGGTTGCTTCAAGCAATTCTTCCACGCCCTCGATATAACAGAGCAGCGCTTCGCGTGGGCTCTGCGCTTGCTCCAATTCCATATATGCCGAAGGCATGTCTCCGACAATCACCCAAATCCACTCGGGCGTTTGAAAACTCCGAATTGTCACGCGGAAAAGGAAAAGAGCGACAACGCCGCCGCAGCCTTGGCCGAAGTATCGCTCATGCAACTCGATGCACCATTCGAAGGATTGGACATATCGGACGGCTTCTGCCGCCATCTCTTGAAGCAGCTTCGTGTCAAGATCGTCGTCCCCTCGAATAGCTTCGAAAGGAACTGCTGAAGGAAGCGGAGGAACCGAACCCGATTGTGTCACTCGCGGCGCAGGTTTCTATTCAACTATAGCGCGGCGATTGCCTCCGCCTGAGAGGGAAACAGGCCGGCGTACTTGGTGATGCCCACCATAGTAAACACCTTGGTGAAGTGCGCTGAGAGGCCGAAGGCGTAGACCTTCTGGCCGGAGTTGTTGGCTTCCATCAGCAGCTGGATGACGAGCGCGATACCGCTGGAGTTGATGTAATCGACCTTTGAGAAATCCAGAAGGATCAGCTTGACGGTACTTTTCGGCAGCGCCTGGTAAGCACCCAGAACCGCTTCCTTCGAGGTGCTGGCGATATCGCCCTCGAAGCGAAGGACGCTTACCGGGTGCCCCGCCGGGGAAGTGAGCTGGTCAACGCGCGACTTGGTTTCGCTCTGCACTGTCAATGGTCTCCGTATTCCTTTTCAGTTAGGGCCTCTTGGCTGGCCCTTTTACGCAACTTTATCCAGCCGGATCACCAGCCGGACATAACTTGACTTGCCAGCCGAGCCGGCCACCCATTCCGCTTCGTCCACGAGCGCCTGAATGAGGAACATGCCCATTCCGCGCGGATCTTCTTCGCCATGCATTTTGCGGTCGATGTCCGGCTTGGCCTGTTGCTTGCTCATGCCTTTGCCGTCGTCGATGACCTTGACTTCGAGAGAATCTACGCTTGCATTAAGAACTACGCCGACTGAAAGTTTTTCGTTCAGCCGGTTACCGTGTTCGATGGCGTTGATGCAAGCTTCCGCCACGGCCGTCTTCAGGTCCTCGACACGGTCTTCGGGAAAGCCCATCAGTTTCGCCACCGCCGCCGCCGTGCTCATGGCTACTTTCTCGAAGCCCATTCGAGACGGTAAACGCACTTCCACGGTGGTCTGTTTAATCTCGCTCATGCGGGGATCTCCATCGTACTGATCGAACTGGTTGATCGGCACAGCGCCAGTGCGGTCATGTCGTCTCCCTGCGGGCCACCCTCGGAGAAGTCAGTAAGAGCGCTCCACAATGCATCGAGAATACCATCGGCCTTCTGGGCCGGGCACGTAGAAAATTCATTTAAAAGCCTTTCGGGCCCAAATTCCTCATCTCCGCGGAAGACCTCGGTCAACCCGTCGGTATAGAAGAGCAAGCGCGTTCCCGGAGTGAACAGATGCTTCTCGCTGGAATAGCGCATACCGGGTAACAGGCCAAGAGGAGTGCCCGCCGCATTGAACTGGTGCGGTTCCAAGCCGGGAGCTACGAGGAAGCCGGGGTTATGGCCGGCATTCACGACCTCGACTTCGCCGAAATCCGGGTGAAGGCGCATGAAGATGGCCGTCACATATCGCCGCCGCGCCTCTTCGCCTTCAGCCCAATGATGCTGATTCATGCGTGTGGCAAGCTCATCGAGTGGCATGCCGGTAACTGCCATCGCCCGGAAGGCGGATCGGAAACTGGTGGCCATAATGGCCGAAGCCAGTCCTTTGCCGGCCACGTCCGCAACCGCAATCAGCAGGCTGCCATCGGGCTGCTCCACAATGTCGAGGTAATCTCCGCCCACTTCGTAGCAGGTGACGGAGCGGAAACCCACGGAATAACCTTCGATATTGGGCAGAGTCTGCGGCAGCAAAGACCGTTGAATGAGCCGCGCTGCCGCGAGATCCTGCTGCACGCGCGCGAATTCGACGTTTCGCTTGTGGTTCCGCGCATTCTCCAGTGCCACAGCAGCTTGTAGCACCAGACCTTCGATGAAGTCCGCCTCGTAGAGGGTCAGGTCACGTCCATCCGGCGCCGCCACCACTAACTCCGCCATCCGCACGCCTTCGCGGTTCTCGAGGAGATAGGATGTCAACCCCGATGCGGCGGTTACCGGTACTGGTTCGGATTCAGAGTCGGCGTCCAGACCAGTTTCCGGGTCGATTGGAAGGTCGCCATACGAGAGATCTGTGCCCAGGAATGCCGCACCAGCCATTTCCAATTCCCGGACCACGATGCGCAGGATCTGCTCGAGCACCTCATCCTCATGGATGGTGGAGTGGACCTGACGTGAAGCCTCAAGAAGCGCCTGCAACCGGGCTACCTGTTGCTGCAGATCAATGGTCTCGCCGTTTCCTGGGAGCTGATATCCTGCCGACATCACAGCCCAACCTCCGTGGAAATCTCACTCTACCACGGCCTGTCCAGCGCTGGCGAAGCGGGGGCCCTCCCAGCGGCGAGAGCTTTCGTAACCGATCCGGATTCTATCTCGTCTCATATTCGCCTCTGGGACAAATGAAGGCGAAGGCGCAAGGGAGTCTTTGTAAAATGATCCGCGTGACTGCAAGACCTATTCGACTCACCTTGTGGCAATTTGCGATAGCTCTATTTCTGCTTGCGTCGACGATCGCCGGCGCGCAGGAAGGAAAGCTGCGATCGCCGTGGGACGGCCGTAAGATTGCGCTGACCGACACTCCGTATAACTGTCCTATGCCTCCGCCGTTTGCCACGACGTTGGAGATTGGCACGTATTACGTGGACAGCCATGCATCGGTAATTGACCCGAAGAAGAAGGCCGAGTATGACAAGGCCTCCAACGCATACCTCGATCTGAGCCGGGCCGCAACCTTGGCCGCAGACGCATATCTCGATAAAGGCAGCCTCTCGGCGGCGCTTTGCGTGTATTCGCTGCTGGACGGGGCGGCAAAGGCCAATGCATGGGACGGGAAGATGGACAACTTCTCCGGCGTCTATGTGCAGAACTGGTTGCTGAGCGGCGTGGGCATCGCGTATCTAAAAGTACGGCCGAGCGGGTTGGGAACTCCGGCGCAGGACGCGGCCATTCAGAAGTGGTTCAAAATGCTGGCGGGGCGCGTGCGGGAATTCTTCGATGAGGAAGTTCCACGCCTGGGCGGCCCCGATAAGGAAAACAACCACATTTACTGGGCGGGGTTTGCGGTTTTTGCTGAGGCGATTGCGGATAACGATCATGACGGGGCTCAATGGGCTCTGTGGACCTACCGAATGGGACTGGCCAACATTCAGCCGGACGGGTCACTGAAGGCGGAGATGAATCGCGCGCAGATGGCGCTGCACTACCACCTGTACGCGCTGGCGCCGCTGATCACGATGGCGGAGTTGGGCGAGGCGAATGGAGTCGACCTGTATTCGGCGAACAACGGGGCGATTCACAAGCTGGTGCAGTTTTGCGTGGCAGGCCTCGAAGATCCAACGCTGCTGGAGAAACGAACTGGTGTGTCGCAGGTGGTGACGCTGCCTTACGGGGGATCGGATATTGGATGGGCCGTGCCTTATGTGAGGCGGTTTCCAAATGCGCAGCTCTCGGAACTGATCGCCAAGGCGCCGTTGTTGCGGTATACGACCTGGGGTGGGGCGCCGCCGGATTAGCCAAACGCCACTCCAGACAGCGGAGCGGGACGGGACCGGCCCCACGGTCCACGACCACCTGAGCTATTTGCACGAGAGGACAGGCCGCATTCGTCTGGCGGTCTCATTGAATCGAATACACTCAACTGTGAGGAAGAATATGTCCGTCCAGCCAATACAGCGCGTTTCGATTCCCGGAGAAGCTCAAATTCCAGCCATCGATTTGCGGTGGTTCTACGGGTTCTTTATGGTGTCGGGGTTTTGCGGCCTTGTCTACGAAGTGGTTTGGGTGCGGCTGGCAATGGCCAGCTTCGGCGTGACCACGGCCCTGGTTTCCGTCGTCATTGCGATGTTCATGGCAGGTCTGGGCCTGGGCTCATGGGGCACCGGGGTACTGGCACGCCGGGCTCTGGGCAGCGATGGGCCGCGCGCCCTGCGCCTTTATTCCATTGCCGAATTGTTGGTGGGAATCTCCTCGCTGGTCGTTCCCCTACAACTCAAGCTCGGACGCCTGCTCTTGCAGCATGCGGGAAGCCTGGGGGCCTGGCAAACCTCGGGCTACTACGTCCTGGCCGGCATTTGGATCGCATTCGCGCTCGTGCCTTGGTGTATCTGCATGGGATCGACATTTCCTTTGTTGATGGCGGTCATCCGGCAATCCCACCGGTCCGCTGCCGAGCATTCTTTCAGCTACTTGTACGTGGCCAACGTTCGAGGCGCGCTTCTGGGAGTCGTCCTCTCGGCCCTCGCCCTGATTGAATTGCTGGGGTTCCAGGGAACTCTTTATGTCGCGGGCAGCCTGAATGTCGCATTGTCAGTGTTTGCCTTTGCCATCAGCTTCCGGGCGGTCTCATCCACCGCGGCGGAGGAGCCGATCACCGATTCAGCGCCGCCTAGGCTCTATGGGCTATCAAGCAACACTCCCCTGATCCTGCTGTTCATCACCGGGTTGGTCAGCATGGGTATGGAGGTTGTCTGGATCCGCGAGTTCACCCCGTATATGGGAAATGTGGTTTATACCTTCGCGGGCATTCTCGGCGTGTACCTTATCGCCACCCTCGCCGGCTCCCGTAGATACCGCTCCAAAATCGATTCCCGCCTGCCCGGCCAGAGCGCTCAGGCATGGAGTTTCCTGGCCCTGTTCGCCGTGATCCCGGTCGTTGCGGCCGATCCCCGGCTGCATCTGCCAATTCCTCATGTGGATGGTTTTCGGCTGGTTGCCATCGTGCTGTTTTGCGGCATGGCGGGGTTTCTCACTCCCCTCCTGGTGGATGCCTGGTCGTCGGGCAATCCAGATCGAGCCGGAACCGCATACGCGGTGAATGTCGTGGGCTGCATCGCCGGGCCGCTTCTTGCCGGTTTCTGGCTCCTGCCGTGGCTGGGAGAACGCTGGTCGGTCGCCGCTCTCTCTCTCCCCTTGTTTGGGGTTGCCGCTCTGATGGCGTTCAAGAAGCCGTCGGAAGAAGTTGGATTCCAATCCAGACAAAAGCCGAGGCTCAAGTTCGCTCTCGCGGCCGTCGCGGCAATTTCGCTCTTTACCTTGAGCCACGACTTTGAAAGCAGCTTCCCTGTGCGACAGGTTCGGAGGGATTACGTCGGTACAGTGATTTCTACGGGAAACGGCTTTGATCGAGGCTTGGTGGTGAACGGAATTGGCATGACCAAGCTGACTCCCATCACCAAATATATGGCTCACTTGTCTCTCGCTCTCATGCCCAGTGCGCCGCGGAACGGCTTGGTAATCTGCTTTGGGATGGGAACTACCTTCCGCTCGATGCTCTCATGGGGGATTCCCACCACCTCGGTGGATTTGGTCCCCAGCGTTCCCGCCATGTTCGGGTACTACCACGCCGACGCCGCGAGGTTGACGAGTTCACCCTTGGCACAAGTCGTTATCGACGACGGCCGCCGTTTCCTTGACAGTTCCGCGCAGATGTACGATGTCATTGTTGTGGACCCGCCTCCGCCTCCACAGGCCGCGGGGTCGAGTTTGCTGTACTCGCTCGAGTTCTACGATGTCGTCAAGCACCATTTGCGCAAGGGTGGAGTGTTTCAGACCTGGTTCCCGGAAATGGACTGCGATGCGGCTACCGTCGTTTCCATAACCAAGGCCCTGGTTCAGTCGTTTCCTTACGTGCGCGCCTTCCGCTCGTTCGATGGCTACGGGATTCACCTTCTGGCGAGCATGGAGCCGATAACCGTCCCCGCGAGTTCGATCCTCGCCGCCCGCATGCCCGCTGCCGCGGCTGCCGACTTCATCGAATGGGGTCCGCAAGCCAATCCCCAACAGCAATTCGATGCCGTCCTTTCACACGAAGTACGGCTGAGCGACCTCGTCGCCCGAGATCCTCGCGCACCCGCAATCCAGGACGACCAGCCTATCAATGAGTACTATCGGCTTCGGGACTGGTTCGGCACCAGCCGATGAATATCTGCCGCAGTTTGTAAAGCCGCGAAGCAATGCCGACCTTGGGCTAGTCCTGAGGCGTTGGAGTGCAGGCGCGCAGGGTTCTGGCCTCCGATGCACGCATAAGCCGGGCAGCATGATGGATACTCGTGGTGTGCGCAGCGTGAAAACTTTTACGGTGGTTGCGGCCTTGCTTGCGGGTGCCTGCGCTTGCTGGCCGCAGGCTTTGCGGACGTGGGATGCGGCTGTGAGACGCGCGGCGCAAGAAAGGCCGGACGCACGCATTGTGGTGCTGGACATTGGGAGCGGACACCTGCTTGCGGCCAGCCATCTGAAGGAAGCGGCCAGAACGCTGGCGGCTCCGGGTTCCACGCTGAAGCCGCTGGTTCTTTATGGGCTGATTGAGGCGAACCGCTGGGATCCGTCGCGAAGGATTGCTTGTACACGCAAGCTCACGATTGCCGGGCGAGTACTGGACTGCACGCATCCTGCGGCGGACCCGATGGATGCGCGAGAGGCGCTGACCTGGTCGTGCAATACATACTTTGCGACGGTGGGCGGAAGACTGGCTCCGGGTGAGTTGCGCGGATTGCTTGCGCCGACGGGGTTGTTGTCAGAGACGGGGCTGGTGAGCGGAGAAGCCAGGGCCTTGTTACGCGAACCGCAATCGGCCGACCAGAACCGGCTGACACTGCTGGGCGTGGATGGGATCCTAGTGACTCCGCTGGAACTGGCGATGGCTTATCGCTGGCTCGCGCTGCAACTGGCGAATCATGCGGATACAGCGGCGGCGAGTGTTGTCGAGGCAGGACTCACGGATTCGGCGGCCTTCGGGATGGCGGGGCAAGCATCGCTGGGCGGAGTTGCGGTGGCCGGGAAAACCGGGACTGCGGTGGCTACCGAAGGCGGGCGGACACATGGATGGTTTATTGGATTGGCGCCTCAGAACAAGCCGAGCGCGGTCATTGCGATTTTTATTCATGATGGACGCGGCGCCGATGCCGCACACCTGGCAGGCGAGGTGTTGGCAGGCTCACCGCTGGGGCGGACGCGGCCATGAAGGGTCGAATATTTGCGATTGGCGGTGGGCTGATGCTGGCGGCGATGCTGACGTCTGCAGCATTCGGCCAGTCAACGGCCACGTCACTTCATGCCCGTTCGACACTGCGCGTGGGATTGTGGACACTCTGGCATGACAAGGAGATTGCGGTTGCAACTGCGGCGGATATGCCGGCCACGTTGCGAATGTGTGACGGGTGTGAGCCTGTGCGCCTTGTTCGTGTGACACGCATACGCGCGGCGGGTGAGCGATTGGAGGTTGGGGACGCGCGGCAAGCGATAGTCGCGTCGATCGAAGGAAGTGTAACGCTCTCCGCGCATGGAGAGAGCATAACTTTGCGTAATCCGCTGCGGATCTCGGTGCGCAATGGGGTACTGTTGCTCACTGTGACGCTGCCGGTGGAGACGTATGTGGAACGCGTTGTTGCGAGCGAGAGCGGGCCAGCCGATACGCCGGAGTCGCTGAAGGCGCTGGCGATTGTGGCGCGTTCGTTTGCGCTGCATCAGCCACATGGA
>JBEKZG010000120.1:0-8807 GCA_049510095.1 Occallatibacter sp. | reverse complement strand
GGCGCTATGAACTCGGCGTCATTCCGGATGAGTTGCAACGTCCGCTTGTGGAAAGCCCATACGGGCCCTCCGCGAGCACGGCTTACGACTACTCGGAGCGTTTGCCGCCTACGGACTTGCATTTGCGGGCCTACGCTCGATTCATCGCCGCGCACCATGCGGCGCTGATGCCTACCTTCAGCCTGTATTATCTGGAGCTTCCGTCGCACAGGAACCTATGGAAGGAGCCGGCCGCGCGCCTGCTTGATCCGTCGCGCATGTACCTGCCTTCAGACCCGGTGACGGGCGAAACAATTTACCCGATTACCGGGTGGACCCGCCGCCTGCCTCTGGTAGCACAGCACTATGTGGAGGACGGGCAACGCAAAAAGGCCGATCAGGGCGCGATGCGGCTGTGGCGTATCAATCAAACGATTTTTTCAGCATATCCACACTATCTGGCGGCTACCGGCGCCTCCACGATGGGCACCATGGCGGGCATTTCAATGCACACCGAACTCGAGTTGCTGGTGCGCCTGGGACTGTCGCCGCGCGAGGCGATTGCCGCGGCCACGAACAATTACGCTCTTCAGTTCGGCTGGAACGAACTGGGCCAGGTTACTCCCGGACGGCGGGCGGACATTCTGGTGGTCGATGCCGATCCAACGGCAAATATCTGGAATGCGCGCCGCATCTCCGGAATTGTGATGGACGGCAATGTAGTGGACCGGGAAGCGCTCTTGGGCCTTAAGAAATGACAGGAAGAAATGATGGGAGGAAGTGACGCGCTCCCACTTCCGGCACTGCTGCTTTTACCCGCATTGCTCTGCCAGCCGCACCACAGTGGCGAGTGCCTCAAGGAGCCGTTCCTGCCGGTATTCGAGGGCTTCAGCGATCTTTTTCCGCACCTTCGTGCCGCCAAGGAGCTCGACCAGCCGCCCGGGCAGAGCATAGTCGATGGTGTCGGTCACCCGCGTTCCGTCGACCTTTTTGCGGACCTCTGGTTTCAGACTGTGAAAATGGCTGAATGTGTGGAACGGGCCTTGAATCTGTTCATAGCAAAAGTGGCTGTTCCATACAAATTTGGTGATTTGGATCCTTGAGTGCATTCGCAACGGCGGCCAACCGAAAGGCCGAAAGCCGATGAGGAATTCGGACCCGGCTCCAGCAACATTGCCCGGTAATTTCCTGGCGAACTGCGAAGCCGTTTTGCGGGCGGGTGGCGGCCGAAGTTGTAAATCTTCAATCTTCGTCTCCAGTTGCGCCGGCAAGAGGAGAGGAAAATTAGCAGGATCTGCGAAGAACGCAAAAACATGCTCAATGCGATACGGAACCCACTGCTCTGCCTCGATCTGTTGTTCCATAGCTTCAATCGTAAATCTGGAATGTGAGGTGGATGCTGGAGCTGGGCAGCAAATCCGGTTGAAGTTGCTGCCCAGGTTGCTAGTTGGCTTCGATGCATCCTGTGTTTCAAGGATGCGTTTTGATTTGGACAGTTTAGTTGGGCAAGAGAACGGAGTCAACGACATGAATCACGCCATTCGACTGGTATACGTCGGCGATGGTCACCGTTGCCGTGCCGCCTTTTTCGTCGGTGAGGAGCACCTTGCCGCCGTTGAGGGACGCGGTCAGCATTCCGCCGGAAACAGTCTTCAATTGTGCCTTCCCCCCTCCCTTTTTAATGAGCCCAATCAGTTGCTTCGAACTCACCTTGCCTGCCACTACATGGTAGGTGAGGATCTTGACGAGCTGATCCTTATTCTCGGGTTTTAGAAGAGTATCCACGGTGCCAGCCGGCAATTTGGCGAAGGCTTCGTTGGTAGGAGCAAAGACCGTGAACGGCCCTGCGCTTTCAAGGGTATCCACCAGCCCTGCCGCCTTCACAGCGGCTACCAGCGTGGTGTGGTCTTGCGAGTTGACAGCATTTTCCACGATGTTTTTGGTGGGATACATCGCGGCTCCGCCTACCTCCGGATCCTTCTGAGCCAGAACCGTTGCGGCGGACAGGGAAAGGGTAACGGCCGCTAGGACGGCCAGGACAGTCTTGCTCGATGGAAACATGGGATGTACTACCTCCGATGGGGAATGGACTACACTCCCAGAACGCGCCAGCCCTCCTTCTGGATTCGTGCCATCAAACGGCTGATGGACTGCATCAACAAATCTCTAGACTTTTGTCGGTGAGGCCGAATCTGCCTCTTGTCCCATCGGGTTTTTGCCATCCGGGTACCGTTCCTGGTGGCCGTTCTGGGGAAACCGCCAGGAGAACCGTTGCTCATAAGCTAACGTAAGATTAAGAAGCCGTTTCCAAATCACTTCCGGATGGCCATGACCGAATCTCCAACGCAAGTCTTCAAAAAGCCTCACGGGCACAACAAGTGGCTCATCCTCATTGCGGCTTACAAGCTGGGGCAGGCGCTATTGTTTATCGCCCTGGGTGTTGGCGCACTTCGACTGCTGCACAAAGACATTCAGGATGAACTGACCCGGCTGATCGACCACCTGCGATTCAACCCCGAGTCGAAGCTGGTGAACTTTGTCCTTGTGAAGTCATCGATCATTAACGATCACATGCTGCGCGAGTTCAGCGCAGTGGTTTTCGGCTATGCCGGGATCGGGCTGATCGAGGGGATCGGCCTCTATTTAGAGAAAGTCTGGGCCGAATACCTTACCCTGGCCATCACCGCTTCGTTCCTGCCGTGGGAGGTCTTCGAGGTATTTCATCGGCTGACGTGGATTAGGGCCGGACTTTTGGTGTTGAACACGCTGGTCCTTCTCTATCTGGTGAAGGTGGTCGCTGAGCGAGTGCGCGAGCGCCGTTCGAAGTGAAAGGCGTAAGCGATGAGCGATTGGGCATGAAAGAGCGGGGAAAGCTTAGAGGGTCCCAATCTTCGCTTTTTGTTCCCCTATCATTTTAGGCGGAAGCTGTCCATAGGGGGACTCAAACAGGTAAACACAAGATATTGCGGTGACTGGCTCTTTCTAATCTATTAGAAGGCTTTTACACATCCTGTCCCAGATTCGATCATGATCAAGCGATTTTAACGTCCGCGCGACCTGCAAATGGAGGTACTATCGATTTGTTGGTAGTCAAAAGTGGAGCTGAGTGGAGCATTTAGAGCACCTTGCCGGTCGTTCAAGGCAAGTCTAGCGCAAATTCTCCCCTTACACGGCACAATTCGGCCCTGAAGAGCCCAGGAACCAGTTCAGCTAACGGCGAAGGGGAGCTGAGGGGAAAGGGGCCGGACGTAAAGCGGGAAGTGAATCCGCGACGGAAGGCGATGAGGCAAGACAATGTTTCGGGGAAACCATCCGGCGAAGGTCGATGAGAAGGGGAGGCTTAAGCTCCCGGCTGCTTTCAAGCAGTTGCTGGAAGCCGCCAATGTGACCCAGGTCTACATCACCTCGACGGATGGAAAAGGCGCAGAAGTGTGGCCACTTCCCGAGTGGGAGAAACGTGAACAGAAGCTGGCGGAGTTCAGCACGCTGGACCCCGCCGTTGCCAAGTACCTGGACCTGACCAGCTACTACGGCCACCAGGTGGAAATCGACAGCCAGGCGCGGGTTCTTCTGCCGCAGATCCTTCGCAGCGCCGCCTCGCTTGACGCGGAAGTCACGGTCTTCGGGAAGTTGAATTTTCTCGATGTCCGCAACCGGGAAATCTTTGAACGCGAGCTCCCGGCCAATTTAATTACGGATGAGGATCGCAAGTCGCTGGCAGCGATTCTGAAACCGCAGAGTTGAACCGTAACCCCCCAGGGGGACGCATGACGAAAACGACCGGTCGCCATGTGCCTGTTCTTTTTCAACAAGCGATCGACTTCCTGAGAGTGCGCGGAAGCGGGACGTATGTGGACTGCACGCTTGGGCTTGGAGGCCACGCCGAGGGGATTTTGAGGCTACTTGGTCCAGAGGGGCACCTGATCGGATTCGACCGGGACCCCGAGGCTCTGCAGCTTGCCAAGGTTCGGTTGGCCGGAGTGAGCGATGAATTGGGAAGCAAGGCGGCGAGGATCACGTTGATTGGCGAGGCTTTCAGCACCATAGCGAGCCATATTCAGCCGGCGTCGGTGGATGGGCTTCTGGCCGACTTTGGGGTAAGCAGCCTGCAGTTTGACGAAGCGCGCAGGGGATTCGGTTTTCAGGCGGACGGCCCGTTGGAAATGCGTATGGATACGCGCCAGGGGCAAACCGCCGCACAGGTGGTAAATGAGGCTGACGAGCGAGAGCTTGCAGACCTCATTTACGAATACGGAGAGGAAAGGAGGTCGCGGAGAATCGCCAGAGCCATTGTGCGGGGGCGGCCGGTGACGACGACGGGTCAGTTGGCCCGAATAGTTGCCCAGGCTGCCCCTCCAATGAAACGGGCAATGAAGCATGAGCGGATTCATCCGGCGACCAGGACGTTTCAGGCTCTTCGTATTTACGTAAATCGCGAGTTGGATGAGATCAAGGCACTGATGGAGGCCGCACCGAAGTTGCTTAAGCCCTCCGGACGGCTGGTGGTGATCAGCTTCCACTCGCTGGAAGACCGCATAGCGAAAGACAGTCTGCGGGAAGGCGCGCAGAAGGGCATCTGGGAGATTCTGACCAAGAAGCCGGTAGTTGCGGATGAAGAAGAGATTGATCGGAACCCACGTTCACGGAGCGCGAAGCTTAGGACGGCGGAGAAGCAGGGATCAGGGAATAGGGAACAGGGAATAGGGAAATACGAAGGGGAATCAGGCAGCAAGAGTTCACGAAGTTAAAGAGACAAGGGGTTAGCGAGGACGGTTCAGTTGGATCCTGGTACCAGAGTTTTTAACTGACAACTGAAAACTGACAACTGACCACTGCGACGTAAGGAGCAACCATGGCGGCAATGACCACAACCTATTTCGAAGCAGGTCGCGGATGGGGCGCACAGGTAGCCGAGCGCAACGCCGAGCTCATGGCCCTGCAGCCACAGCGTCGCCGCGGAGTGCGCACGCCGGAGTTCCACTTTTCGCGCCACTTCGATAATTCTCGCCTGGTGAAGGCGCCCGATCCTGTCAGGATGCGTGAGATGCGCATCTTCTCCGCCGCTATCGCCGTGCTTTTCTCTTTGGTGATGATTTACGGGTTGCAGCATTTTTATGCCATCGAGGGCGGCTACCGCGTTGAGTCGGAGAAGCAGGTGCGCGACCAGTTGCGTGAAGAGAATCGCCAACTGCGCCTTTCGGAAGCGCAGCTTACGCAGCCCGGTCGCATCGATTTGATGGCGCGCCAGCTTGGGCTTCAGGAGCCACAGCCGGGACAGGTGGTGCATCCAATGGCTCATGCGGACGGCGCATCTCCGGCTCTTGCACAGGTCACTCCTCCGGCGCCTCCGTTAAAGTAGAGACAGCTGTTAGCTTTCAGCGGCTAGCAGTCTGTGGCGGAAGTACTGTTTTGAAAGGGCATGACTTCAGTCGTGCCGTAAATGATTGATAAGAAACGACGGGCTTTAGCCCCCGAGGGATAGTTTTCGGCCCTTTCGACTTTCACCACAGGCTGTTAGGGAATCTCTGCGCAGCGTGCTCTGCAACAGGGCGGCACAACGTGCTCTGTAACAGGGCACGACTTTAGTCGTGCCGATAAGGCCAACAAGATGAATGGGCCTTAGCCCCTGCAAAAGTCGAGAGCTTTGATGCAGTCAACCATGCGAGCCAACCGAAACCGCACCCACCCTGCGCGCGCGATTCCACTGAAGCGTGGACGCTTCTGGCTGATCAGCCTTTTTTTTCTGGTTTGGGCGGTGGCGATTTGCGGGCGGCTCTTCTGGCTCCAGGTGGTTCGGCATAAGGAGTTCATGGATCGCGCTGAAAAGCAGCAACAGCGGACTTTTGAAGTGGCTCCGCGGCGCGGTGTGCTCTACGACCGCAACCTGCGCGAACTGGCAATGACGGTGCAGGTCGACTCAATCTACGCGGTTCCTACGGAGATTGACGACAAGCCGGGGGCTGCGCATGTTCTTGCTGGGGCGGTGCATACCGATGCCGGCGACGCGCAGACCAGCGAGCAGCAGATTGCCGACCGGCTCGCCAATGGACACAGCTTTGCGTGGGTTGCGCGGAGGGTTACGCCTGAGGTTGCCGCGCGGGTGCGCGACCTCATCAAGTCGCATGGGCTCAAGGGCATTTATTTCCAGAACGAATTCCAGCGCTTCTACCCTGACAACCAAATTGCCGCGCAGGTGCTGGGGTATGTGGGCGCTGACGACACCGGGCTCGGGGGACTGGAGTTGAAATTCGAGCCGCAACTTCACGGCGCTCCTGGCCGCATGTACACTGCGCTGGACGCTCGCCGGCACGTGCGTGGTTCGACGGAGCACGAACCAGAGCCGGGCCAGAACATGGTGCTCACCATTGACGAGAACATCCAGTTCATTGCCGAGCGCGCGCTGGACAACGTGATGGACAAGATGCGTGCCGACAGCGGCACGGTTGTGGTGCAGGACGTGCACACTGGGCAGATTCTCGCGCTCGCAATTCGCCCTACCTTCAATCCGAACGTGGCCAGAAAAACTACTCCGGCGCTGCTGAAGAATCACGCGGTCAGCGACGTGTACGAACCGGGGTCGGTCTTCAAGCTGGTGACCTACTCCGCCGCGCTGGAGCAGCATGTGGTGACGCCCGACGACAAGATCGATTGCCAGGGTGGGCAGATGCAACTTCCTGGACGCATTATTCACGACGTCAGAGGCGACCACTACGGCGTGATTACCATACATGAGGCGCTGGAGCACTCGAGCGACGTGGCCGCCGTGAAGCTGGTGCAGAAAGTGGGGCAGGAAAAGTTCTACGACTTTGTTCGCGGTTTTGGTTTTGGCCAGCGCACAGGCACGGAACTGCCGGGCGAGACGCGGGGACTTTTGCAGCCTGTGAAACGCTGGGGCACAACGTCGTATGCATCCATTGCCATTGGCCAGGAAGTGGGCGTGACGCCGCTGCAGTTGGTGTCGATGGTCTCGACGATTGCCAACGGCGGAACCTACTTGCCCCCGCACGTGCTGATGCCCGTACCCGTTGACGCGTCTGGCCAAAAGCCGGCCGCGCCGCAGACGCCGCAGCCCTTCAAGCCCGGCGGCGACTTGCCGAACCCGCTTCCTCCCGGCGCACACCGGGTCATCTCTGAGATGACCGCTGCCCAGATGCGCAAGATGATGGAGGGCGTGGTGCTGTACGGCACCGGCAAGGAGGCACAACTGAATGGATACTCCTCCGGCGGCAAAACGGGCACTGCGCAAAAGATCGATCCCGCGACCCACACCTACTCGAAGACGATGCACGTGGCATCCTTTGCCGGCATAGCGCCGGTGAACACCCCGGTGATTTCAGTGGCCGTGGTGATCGACAATCCGAAGGGGGCTTCGTATTACGGAGCAGCGGTGTCCGCGCCCGTTTTTGCGGACGTGGCGCAGCAAATCCTGGAATACCTCGGCATCCAGCACGACATCGATGTGCACGCGCCGCGCACTACAAAGGACAAATCCCCATTGCGGGTTGCGGAAGATGACCGCGAAGATAATCCAGGGGACATTAACGCACTGTATGCGGCGGCCAACGATCTGCCGGCCGACGATCCATTGCGTGCGGCTGCGAGCCAGGCGGTTGCGCAGCCGGTGGACCAAACTACTAGTCAGCCCGCAACTCCACAGGCTGTTAGTAGCACCAAATCAAGCGCGGCTGTCGCTTCTTCCGAGTCACAGACGGCGAAGCCGCCCACGCAACAGACCGCAACGGTGGCCGTGGTTGAGCCGAAGCGCTTTCAGGTGCCATCGCTGATTGGGTTGCCAGTGCGCAAGGTGGTTGAGCAGGCAGCCGCCGCGGGGCTTGCCGTGCAAATTATGGGCAACGGCACGGTGCGGGAGCAGGCGCCCGCTCCCGGGACCATGGTTTTGGCAGGGACGCAAATTGTTGTCCGCTGCGGGCGATGAGCAACTTTGTTTGCTCTCTTGTTCCTGTCTCAACCTCTCGGGTTCTCATCTTCGGGCATATCGGGATCGGCATGACCGGGCTCCGATCTGCTGGCTTCCGCTTCCCGAATTTCTTCCACATCGGCTAGGTCGCGCAGCCGGCCTGACGCGAGCTTTGATGCGATCAGGTCGGACTTTGAAATGAAGAACGCTGTCAGGCCGCTCGCGGAGTCGATTACGCTCTCAACTCGTCGCGTCCAAGCCTCGTCAAAATCCACCCCATCGATCCCAGATAGTATGTCCACGGCAATGGGTGGCCGTCCAAACCGGATGAACTTGCTCGGGTCGGCAAGGTCGCTCCTGTCGATACCGGCGAGCGGGGCGCCGAATTCTGCTAGCGCCTCGTAAGCCGCGCCGGCATTGGCCGGATCAGGTTTGATGAAAAGATCCAAATCCTTCGTCGCGCGGGGCTGCGCGTGAAGGGAAACGGCATAGCCGCCCACAACGAGGTACTTAACGTTGTGGGCGTTGAAGGCAGACAAGAGTTCTTTGAAGTCGTCGAACATGCGGGGTCCGTTCCTTTATTGCGTAGGCAGCGAGGGTCATCTCTGAAACGGCGCTCATCCGCTCATGGACCGGCCGGCTTTGCCAATAACGATATTCTTCCGCCTTCATCTCTTTCGGGTCGGTGAAGATACGCACGGTCTTTTCCATACTTTGATTGTGAGACTCGTGGGCAAGGCTGGCAAGCCCATTAACCAAAAACCGGTGAGGCTTTCAGACTCCCGCCGGCCAGCGGTCCGATCCCTCGAGCGATTCCCCGGTTTCGAGCAGACTCTTGAGGCTGGCGAGAAGGTGCGGCCACCCATTCGATACAGCCTTGATTGTCTTGGAGTCCTTCATGTCCATGGTG
>JBEKZG010000012.1:0-17966 GCA_049510095.1 Occallatibacter sp. | reverse complement strand
CGAATACATGTCCCTAGCCAAAGACCGTAAGAAGAGTTAACCAAGTGGTTCCGCCTCACCCGCCGGGTGTCGATTCCGAACGACGGATGGAGCATATGGGTCTGTTTTCCGATCAGACTTTGCGGGAGATGCGCCTTCGGGACAGAACCAAAGGCTTGATGAAGGCAGGGCAGCGGCGCTTGCGCGTCCGCGGGCCGAGTCGAATCGTCTTTTAGTCATGGAACGGATTTGCAGCCATTGCCATGCGGTGCCGGGGCCGGAAACTTGGGCGGACTGGTGTCCGGCGTGCGGCGGGGCATTGATTGAGCGAGCGAGCGCGCCGGAACTTGAACTGCGCGGCGGACCGGCGGCGGAGATCGATCATCGGGGAATCGTGCTGCCACGGCGTCATGCGCTGGGCGGAATTATTACGCCGCAGTAGGGTTTGCCCGCACTGGAGAATTGAGACTTAGGATCGTTGCGGGGATTGCATTTCGGCATCCTGTCGATCCAAAGAGGGTCGGCAGTCAGGCTGTCGTGTCGAGGCCGACGGCTTCGGCGAGCCGAACCTGACGGTCGTCGAAGGTCCAGAAACGCTGGGCTTTTAGCTCCAGGGCGCAGGCTACATGGAGTGAGTCGAGAGTGCGGACGCCCAGGGTGGGGCCGTATCTACGTGCAAGGTCGATGCTGGTGTCCCACAAGTGGAAGGGAAGGTCGATTTCAGTCCAAATGCGATTGGTTCGGTCCTGTTCGAAGTGCTTCCAGGCCGCCGAAGCATCGGCCGCCGAGATGGCTCCGCGAAATACATATCTGTGAATAGCGTTAGCGACTTCCGCGCGATTCAGGGGCGTGATCCAAACGAGAGGAAACGCCGCCATGCGGCGATCCGCTTCTCCTGAGTGGGTATCCGAGACATATTTGGAAACGAAAAAACTCGAGTCGGCGCAAATGGTCAAAAACGGTCCTCGCGATCTTCGATCAGCATTTCGACGGCCGGAATCACGCGGTCGCCGAAGATGGCTTTGCGGCGGGCGGCGAAGTCGGGCCACTCGACGGTGCTCGGACTCGGAGGTGTACGCGGCACCAAGTCGCCCAGCACCTGGTTACGTTCGCGCACTTCGATTTGGACGCCAGCTTTGAGCCAGGCTTTGACTTTTTTGGTGTCGCGAAGCTGGCGGAGGGTGATGGTCTGCATGGTTTTAATGTGACACAAAATGTGTCACATTGTCAAGGATCGGCTCAGATCGGTTTTCTCTTTGCTGGCTTTTCAGTAGTTTCGATCCTCTCCGCTTCCGCCAATAGGATATCGGCCCTCTTCAGCAAATCCTCAGCTTGGCCTTTTAGAGATCGTGCCCGTTCGCGCAGACGGAGAGCTTTGGGAACAGCGAGGACTCTTGAGGCTTTGTCTGCTCGGTTCATGGAAACATTCTAACGCCGACCAAGCTGGTCACCTGGTGATTGAGTGGCGCGCGATCCGCAATTGCCTCCGCCAGCTTTATGCACATCATTCGTAGCGCAGGGCTTCGGCGGGGAGGACTCTGGCGGCGGCGGAGGCGGGGTAAAGCGTGGCCAGCAACGAGATGCCGATGGAGACGGCGGAGACGATTACGGCGTCGATGGGACGCGGGGCGAAGGGCAGCGTGTCGATGGAATAGACCTCGGCGGAGAGCTTGATGAAGTGATAATGGCCGCCGGCCCATGCGCCCAGATAGCCGAGGGCGAGGCCGATGATGGTGCCGGTGACGCTGATGAGCAGGCCCTGGAGGAGGAAGATGCGGCGAATCTGGCCGGGCTCGACGCCGTAGCTCATCATGACGGCGATGTCGCGGGTCTTCTCCATGACCATCATGGTGAGACCGGTGAGGATGTTGAGCGCGGCCACAATAACAATGAGTGTTATAACGATGAAAGTGACTGCCTGCTCCTCTTTGAGGGCGCGGAAGAGTTCGCGATTGGTTTCCATCCAGTTGGTGGTCATGAAGCCTGGTCCGGCGGCCTGCTCGATTTCGCGGCCGATTTCTGGAGCGCGGTCGATGTCGTCGATTTTGAAACTGATGACGGAGAGCAGGTCGGGCTCGGCAAAGAGATGCTGTGCGTCGGAGAGGCGCAGAAAGCCCATTTGCGTGTCGTACTGATAGAAGCCGGAGTGGAAGACGCCTGCAAGGCGAAAGCGCACATACTTGGGGATCAGGCCCATCGGGGTGAGGTCTCCCTGCGGACTGACGACTAGGATTGAGTCTCCGACGGATGCGCCGATGGTTTCAGCGAGGTCCTGGCCGAGGATGATGGGCGGCAGTTCCGTGTTGGCTTCGGATTGGGGCGGGGGCTGCGGTTTGAGCGCCTGAACTGAACCGGGCGTGGCCGTGGCCAGCAGATCGCTGACGGTCTTTTCGTCGTCAGGCACAATGCCCTCGACGAGTGCGCCCCAGGCGCGTGCACCGCGCCCGACCAGGACCTGCTCGTATAGGCCCGGCGATGCGCCGGTGACATGAGGCAATTTGCGGAGCCGTTCGAAGAGCGGCTGCCAATCCCTGATGCCGTCCTTGTTAATGCGCATCAGTTGCACATGGGCGCTGTTGCCGAGCAGGCGGTCCTGCAGATCGCGCTTCATGCCATTGGTGATGGCGAGGGCGATGATGAGCGCGGCGACGCCGGCGGCGATTCCGCCGATGGAGATGGCGGTGACGACGCCGACGACTGCCTGACGGCGTTTGGCCTTGAGGTACCGGGTTGCGAGGAAAAGCTCAAAGCGCATCGGAATTGCCTGGTTTGCTAAATGCCTGCTTCGTCGCGATTGAAGAAGCGTCGGAAATTCGATGGCGTCGGACGAGTCTCCCGAAGGACATCCCTCGGCGGCTAAAGCCGGGCTTATTTCTACGCCGCTTATGGCACGACTGAAGTCGTGCCCTTTCAAAGCTCAGAGTGTTCCGAAGCCTGTGAGGTCGTGCCCGTATACCAAGCTCTTCTCGGAAATATCACTTTGTTGGAGCCGTAGTGATGGCGGATTCGGCGATTACCGTTTTGGCTACTCCGACGTTGTCGTGACGGTCGTAGACGCGCACGGTGATGAGGTGTTCGGTTGATTTGTCGCCGGGAGGTATGGAGGCGAAAAAGTCGTAATGCTCGCGCGGGGAATCAGAGAGGCCGCCCACGGGATTGATGAATTGCCATGGGCCCGCGTCGAGCGAGTATTCGGCGTGGGCGACGGGCGAGAAGGCGTCCTGTGCGTCAAAGACGGCATGGACTGCGGGTTTGCAGGGCTTTCCCACAGTGCAGATTGGTTCAACAGCGGCTTTGAGTCCGGTGACGACGGGTGGCGTGGTGTCGACTTCGAAACGTTCACTGATTCTTTCGCCGGTGAGCACGTCGCCGGGTGTATGCGAGGGCGCGTCGGAGGCGACGACCTTGATCTTGTAGCCGCCGTCGGGAATCAGGGTGGCGTCGAAGGTGTAGAACTTGTCGGTGACCTGATCCTTGAGGAGACGCCATACGGACTCGCCATCGCCGCGGAGATAGAGGGAGTAGATGAGGTCGTCGCCGTCGTCGTCGTGAGCGGCCCAGCGGACGGTGATGGCGGTGCGGTCTTTGATGGCCTGCAACGGAGTGCCGGGGCCGCCATCGAAGTTGATGGTGACGCCCTGGTTCCCCGCATTGGCGGATGGGAGCGCGATGGTGATGGGCGGCGCCACGCCTGGAGGCTGGCTTTGCTGGTTGGCACGCGCACCGGGGACCACAACCATCTCATCGACAACCGGGACGGAGTTGACGGGCAGATAATTCACGCCGACGCTGCCCACGATCGCATCTGCGTTCAGGGTGGCTTTCCACTGGAGGAAGCGGCCCGGAGGCGAGGCTACGACGCCATCTTTGAGAGGCTTCCAGTCAGACCAGCCGCGAATTGGCTGTTCGACGTTGCCGGAGCGGGTGAAAAGCTCATAGCCGGTGGAACCGGGATCGACTTCGATGCGGCCGAAGCGGGAGAGGGCCGCGGCGTCGAGCACGTCGCTTGAGTACTCATGCGTTGCGGCGGGGCCGAGGCGAATCAGCTTGCCGGTGTTGCCGGTGCCGATGAGGATGGCTTCGTTATTTTGGGCGACTTCCATGCTGTGGACTGGGGTCATGGTCAGCCCCTGCTGGGCATCGAGGTGGGCCAGGTCGGCGTAACTGCCGTCGCCGGCGATCCTGAAGATGCGGCCACGATTTCCGGTGAGCGCGAGGAGCCCGTAGGGGCGCGCGGCGAGGGCGTAGACGATTTCGTCTTTGCCGGACCATAACTTACGCGGCGCCTGGCCTTCGGTGAGGGCGTAGATCTCAGTGCCCTCGGGCAGTGCGGTGCTGTTGTTGGCGGCCTGCAGCGATCCGGGCTGAACGACGCTGATGGTCACCATGCCCACGCCCTGAACCGGCAGGGGCGGGAGGGGATTGTGGCTCTTGTCGCCTACGCTGGCGGCATAGATGGTTCCATTTGCGGCCACGGCGACGGAAGTGATCTCGCGGCGGGGGGCCTCAAAGAGCACGTAGCCTTTGCCCTGTGAATCGATGCGGTAGACGAGGCCGGAGCCGTCGGAGCCGGCGATCAGGTTGCCCTTCGCATCCCAGGCAAGCGAGCGGATGTGCTCTTCGTCGGATTTGAAAAATTCCTCAGGCTTTGCGCCGGGTTGTGCGGGGTCGACACGATAGACCGCGCCGGGACCGCCGGTGGCGATGTAAAGCTTGCCGGAAGCGTCGAAGGTCATGTCCCAAATGTAACGGGAAGCGGGGGCCGGCTTGTCGGCGCCGTCTTTCCCGTCTGCCGATTTCTCTTCGGGCTTGCCGCCGGCGGATTTTCCTTCGATCAGTTTGCCAAGATCGAAGACTACGGTTGCGGTGGCGTCGTCCTGCTTGGTGGTTGCATCGGGTTTGAGGCGGTAGACCTTGCCGCTTGGCAGCGTGGCTGCATAGAGGGATCCATCGGGGCCGAGGCGCACCACTTGCACGCTGAGGTCTTTGGTTTCAAAGAGGGTGAAGGACTTGCCGTCTTTGCCCACGCGGAGAACGGTAGCCGGCGAGGCGGTGCCTAGGTAGGCGGTGCCGTTTGCGTCCGCCGCCACGGACCAGACAAAGGTGGAGGGAGTGATGAGAAGTTCGGTCTGTGCCGGGCCTGCGGTAAGATGCCCGTCGCTGGCGATGGCAACGCCCTGGGGAGTGCCTTTCTCAAACTCGTCGATGCGCGACTGGGTCCAGAGACGGGTATTCTGCGCCGTGACGGGCAGCGATGCCGCAACGGAGACGCAAGCGAAGAGCGCGACGAATTTCCATAGTGGGCGGTTGGGGCGAGGGGTGCTGATAGAAACAAACATGCTGCCGTTGAGTCTACTAAAGTTGGCGGCATTCGGGCATATTACGGCGGATGCGGTGTTCTCGCGTTGGAGACTACGCGGACAGGAAGGGTGGAAATGTTCGGAGGGGCGGCCTTCCGAATTCGTCCTATTTCAAGAGGGAGAACCCCCGGCTCTGCCGGGGTGGCAGTATAAGTTTGACATTTGCGGGAATCGCTCCTGGTTTGGGCTTTTTCATTCTTCCTGCGGAGTGGTTAGAGCGATGGAGAACGTGAGCGCCGTCCCTAACGGGACTCCGGCAGGTTTTGTGGGTGCTAGCCCAGCGCTGAAGCGCTGGGCTAGCAAACAGTGCGCCTACGGCGCAGGTGTGAAGTTGGCCTCGGAGGTGGTTTTCCTTCGTTAAGGATCACGCACTGGCCCCTTCGAAGGGCCACCAGCCGTAAAGCCTCCGGCTTTGCCGGAGGATACTTACTCATGCCATCGCGCCAGCACTATGGGCTGGTAGAAGCCGCTTTCGGCCGGGTCAAGCCACTGAACATCCTTGAAGCCGGCGCTGCTTAAGACGGTCGAGAGCTCAGGCCGGAGCAAGCAGCGGTATTTCGAAACGAAGTGGCTGGTTTTCCATTCATGGTCCGATTGGGCTGTGATGTAGAGGTGCATTTCATATCGCGCATCCTCCGCACCCTCGGCCCAATCCCACACTTGATGGACGATGCGACGGTTTCCGGACGCTCCGTAGAATGCCGGCTTTTGAATCGCCGGCCTTTCCCGAATGAGCGTGTCGTAGTCGCGGATACTGGCGAGGAAGAGCCCGTTCGGCTTGAGCTTCGATGCGATCGCGGTAACGGCTTGCCGAAGTTGAATTTCGCTTAAATGCGGCAATGCGTTGTCCATGGCCATGACCACATCGAAGCCGGTCTCAGCGATTTCCCGAAGCGACGTCATATCGGAGACGAAAAACCGGATTGTCAGATTTCGTTGCTGGGCCTCCAACTGAGCGCGATGGATGGCCGCGGCGCTCAGGTCCAATGCCACGACTTGATGGCCCATCATGGCAAGCCCGATTGCCTGCGTGCCAATTCCGCATGCGCAATCGAGAATCCTTTGTGGACTTCCGTCGCCTTTCGCCGTCAATAGACCGTCGAGCGTCCTGGCCTGACGGTGGATCGCGCTATCCCAATCCTCAAAGATCAAGTGATAAGAGCCGGCGAGTTCGTCATAGAAATCAGAAACGTTTCCTGGCATTTTCGAAAACCGCTCCTTCCAGAGGCTCTCATCTTAAGGGAATGGGCATATCCTCATGAAATTGACAGACCAGTTACGATCAAGTTCCGTCTATAAGTCACCGCACAATGTTCAGGGAGGGCGCTGATGAGACAGATGGCTCCGATGGCACTGATTGCGCTGCTGTGTGCGTCTGTTGCGGTTGCGCAGGCGCCTCGACCACCGGCGGCGCAACTGCACACGCAAACTACAGTGGTTCTGGTTCCCGCACTGGTGAGTACCGGCGATGGGAAGCCAGTGTTCACGCTTACGGCCGATGATTTCAAAATTACCGACGACGGGGCGGAGCAGAGGCTGACGCTGGATGAGGATACAGGCGGCGAACCTTTGGCGCTGGTGGTTGCGGTGGAGACGGGCGGCGGAGGGGCGCGGAAGCTGGCTAGCTACGGTAATTTGAGCGCTCTGCTCGGGGCGGTGGTGGGCGCCGTTCCGCATCGGATTGCAGTGGTTGGGTTTGACGGGTCGCCGGAGCTTGTGGAGGATTTCACGGCGGATGTGGATGCGGCGGGAGCGGCAATTCACGATTTGCAGCCGGGAGACAAAGGAGCGGCGATTCTGGATGCGCTCAAGTTCTCAGTCGACTTGCTACGCAAAGAGCCGGCGACGTGGAGGCGTGCGATTCTGCTGATCAGCGAGACGAACGATCATGGGAGTCAGGCAGGGATGGATGAGGCGCTGCGGGCGGTGAGCGACACGAATACTGCCATCTACAGCCTGGGTTTCTCTTCAGGCAAGTCGGAAGCGGGACATTACGGGTCGCGGGAACTTCCGTTCAGCAAGAGCGACGGCGGAATCAAGCTTGAGAATGCCCGCTCCAACCCTCCACATGGATGCATGGGCGATGATCCTACCGATCCCGATGAGGCACAGAACAAGGCGGTGCGGGCATACGATTGCCTGACGCAGCTTGCTCCTCCACTGGCGCTGGCGAAGATGGCGGCCATTGCGGCGAGCGACGGGTTGAAACAAAATGTGCCGGAGACGGTGGCGCGGGTGACAGGCGGAGAGTATTTCAAGTTTGAAAACGCGCGGGGCCTGGTGAACGGATTGGTGACGATTTCAAACCATGTGCCGAACCGCTATGTGCTGAGCTTTCATCCCGAGTCGCCTCATACGGGATTTCACGCTGTCGAACTGAAGCTCCGTGACCGTCCAGGATTGCGCATCGCGGCGAGAAGCGGGTATTGGGTCGACAGCGATTCAACTGCTGCCGCACCTGCGCAGCCTTGACTGCGTTTGATGGGAGGACGCGCGAAGGGAGGGCGTTTGACGCCTACCCTCTGCCGCGAAACTGGATGATACGGCGGCGGTCGCGCTTGGAGGGGCGGCGTTCAGGGATTGGCGCGAATTCCTGCATGGCCTTGCGTTCGGCGGCCAGCTTGAGGCGGGCTTCCTTGCTGGCTTCGGTTTCGCGATAGAGGGTTTGCGCCACTGCGGCGGGACCGCGCATGTCGCTGAGCGCGAGAACTTCGACGTGGAATTCTCCACCTTCATTTTTCACGTTGAGCATGTCGCCGGCGTGGACCTCGCGCGCTGGCTTGGCCTGTACGCCGTTGGAGTGGACGCGGCCGAGTTCGCAGGCTTTCTGGGCGAGGGCGCGGGTTTTGAAGAAGCGCGCGGCCCAGAGCCATTTGTCGATGCGCACGGAAGTCATGATCGATTGCCGTATAGAAAGAAGGCGGTTGGCGCTCCCGATGAACAAGAATGTCAGACGGGGAGTTTCGCAGCGTCCCTACAGGGCGCAAGATTCGTAATGGCGGCTTACCCAGCACTTCGCGCTGGGCTATTTTCGTGTCGCCCCTCCGGGGCGGGTTGTGGAGCGGATCGTTCATCTCTGGCGCGACTCGACGCGGCGAGTCAGGCTGCTCAGAATGGAAGGTCTCCGGCGTCGTTTGTCGCCGGCAACGTGCTTCAGGACTCCTGGGGCACTTTCCACACATAAAGATGGTTCTCATCGCTGGATGTGGCCACCTCGATGCCTCGCTGATGTGTCGCGCGATTGAGCGCCGAGCGAATGTTTTCCTTCGAATCCGGGAGAGCGGACAGCGGAATCTTCAGCGCTGAGCCCTCGGCGAGCTGCTCGATATCGCTCAGGAGCTGCGTGACAATCTTTTTGTGCTTTCCGTCGCGGCCCTTTGGTACATCGAGCTGACGAATGGATTGAAATTTCATGTGCACAGCATTGGGGCCGGTCTTGGGGTCAGAGTTCGTAGCCAAGTCTTTGATCCTCCCTAATCGTTGGGGATATCACGGTATCGAGCAGGATCGTGCGCTTAACGTATGCCTAAATTGACGCAAAGCTATCCTTTTGCTAACAGAATACTGAGGGTCAGGAAAAATGGCAAGTCCTTCACATAATCTTGATAAATTTGACGGCAAGAATTCGCAATGAGTTGTTTATCGCCACAAGTATGAGATCTTAAAGATTTACGGCGCATCAAAAAGAGTTTCCCCGTATCGCTGGAAGGTTGCTAAGTTCGAAATAGAAGACAGTTCGGGAGCTGGATCAGTTTGATTTTCCTTGAAGACTGAGGCAATCGGCTGACCCGCTCAAGATTCAAGTTCGAGAAGCACCAGGATTGTCAAGCAGTTCAACCAAACCGGGAGAACGTCATGACAGCACCCTGCGTTCAGAAAACGATCATGAATGTGCCTTATTGCGCGCAACACAATGTTCGGCTCAAACAGGAACAGATTCCGATCGATTCTAATGCGCCTGGACTGGGGCGCATCAGTTGCTTTGTTTGTCCAATCAGTCAATCTGTTGTGAGAGAAGGGTAGGGTTTCAATGCGAAAAGATCAATCTCAACCGGTTCTCAGGGCGAACGGACACCAGAAGACCAATTTTCCGACTGTGCCAGTGAGCGAAGTTCCCAGCGCCGGATTTTCCGACGGTCAAGGCGCAAACCGGCCCGTGGTACTTGTGGTGGATGACGAGTCAGTCATTGCCGACACGATTGCCGAGATCTTGAAAAGGAGCGGATACGCCGCCATCACAGCTTATGACGGCGAGGAAGCGCTGGAGAGCGCGCTGACGATGCCGCCGGAGTTGCTGCTTACCGACGTAATGCTGCCGGGCATGAGCGGGATCGAGCTGGCAGTCCAGGTGAGGCGGATATTCCCGGAATGCAGGATTCTGCTTTTTTCAGGGCAGGCCGCGACGACCGATCTGCTGGCTTCGGCCTCCAGGGGCGGACATCGGTTTGAGCTGCTGACCAAGCCGATCCACCCCAACGATCTGCTGCGGCATGTTTCCAGCAGCCTTGGAGCGCGAAGGACGCAGAGCGCGGCGACGGTTTAGAAAGCTTTCGAGAAGGCGCAGGGCGCAACCAGCGAGGCGCGCCCTGGCCTTAATTCGCGAGTACGGCGCGGTAGCGGACCTTGTTCTTCTTTACCTTTTCGATGGCTTCATTAGCCTTGGACCTGGGGAAGGTCTCGGTTTGGGCCTTGACGCCGTGGCGGGCTGCTACGTCGAGCATCTCGCGGAGCCTGGATGGGCTGCCGGTGGGGTTGCCACTGATGGAGCGCAAGCCGGAGATGAGCGGGAAGGCGTGGACGGAGACCGGCGAAGGCGGGACGCCGACAAAGCAGAGAGTTCCGGTTGGGCGGAGAGCCTGAATGTAGGTTCCCCAGTCCTGGTCGGCATTGATGGTGCTCAAAATGAAGTCGAAGGTGCCGGCCACCTCTTTGAGTGCCTTGGACTCCCGGCTGTTGACGAAGTGGTGGGCTCCGAGGGCGCGGGTTTCTTCTTCTTTTCCCGCCGAAGTGGAGAAGGCTGTGACTTGGGCGCCAAAGACGCGCGCAAATTGAATGGCCAAGTGTCCCAGGCCGCCTACGCCGATGACGCCGACGCGCGAAGAGGGGTTGATGGAGTGGGTGCGCAGCGGGTTATAGACGGTGATGCCGCCGCAAAGCAGAGGCGCGGCGTTTTCACTGTTCAAGGCGTCGGGGATGGGAATGACGAAGCGGGAGTTGGCGCGGACGCGATCCGCATAGCCGCCGTTGCGATGGACGCAGGTGGCCTCCGATGCGGGACAGAGGTTCTCCATTCCCCGGATGCACCACTCGCATTCGCCGCAGGAATTCGATTGCCAGCCCAGTCCCACACGCTGCCCAATGACCAGCGACTTTACGTTTTCGCCGACAGCGGCAACGGCACCGACGATCTCATGGCCGGGAATGAAAGGGTACTGGCTGATGCCCCAATCGTTGCTGATGAGATGGATATCGCTATGGCAGATGCCGCAATGGGAGATGTCGATCTCCACCTCCTGCGGGCCCAGTTTGCCTGGATCGTAAGAGTACGGCAACAATTCCGCCCCTGCGGCATGCACTGCGAGTCCTTGTATTCGAGCCATAGTAGTTCCAGCGTCCTCACTTGGGGGTTGAACAAAGGCCGATGCGGTCGATGAAATTGCGTCAGCCGAAAAGTTAGTGGTAGTTTTCTTCATCAGTTTAGTCTAAACCGCCGCCGGACTCCACATGGAGACTGAGAATCTGGAAACCGGAAAGAACTCCACCGGCGGACGCCTCGCCGGCGACCACTGCCGATTCGCCATTGAGGTTGACGTCCTGGGCGCTGCGGAGGGGTTCCAGGGCATTGGCCATGGATAAGGGCAGGCTGGAGAGCGTTTGGCCAGCCATAGACGCCTGGGTTTCGGGCACCAGGAGACTGACATAGATGCGATCGGCGGCATGCTGCAGGCGGTCTTGCGCCAGTACTGTTTCGAGATCGGGCTGACGGGCGGAGAAACGCGGTTGGTCCAGAGTGCGGTCCAGAATCCCGGCATCCGAGACGAGGAGCCGGAGATTGCCTGAGCCAAGCCTGGCCGGCAGCGTGATGGGGATGCGCAAATTACGCGCGGCCTGCTGCCAGGGACGAAGGGTTGCTTCCACGACGACCGTTTCGCCGGGATGGACAATGTTGCTGCTTACGAGACGCGCCGATTCGAGCTCAACCTGAACGCGATGGGGAATGGCCTCGATTCGTATGTTGATATCGCGGACGGCGCCTTGCCTGGCACCGTTGGAGTAGAGGCGCAAAAACTGCTGACCGGTCTGGAGGGCGGCGGCCAAGGCCGACGGCAGCCCGGCTCCCGCGGGAGCCCACAGGTCCAGCGGGGAAGACGGATATCCATCGAGGCGAATACTGCCCGTCACATGGTAGCTGGTCTCAGCGGTGCTTTCGTTGTTTTCAAGCAGAGCCTCATACAGACCGACAAGGACCGCCTGGGGAGTGAGCGACGGCAGGTCGAGCACTTCGAAGTTGAGCCTGCGGTTTGAGACTGGACCATGAGCGGGGGCTGGACCGTGGACTTGAATGTGGACGGGGATCATGCGAGCTTTTGCGCCCAGTACGCCGCGTATGGCGGAGTCGCGGTCCTCAGTGAACTCGCCGATTGGGTCGCCGGTGTTGACGATCTTGAAGGCGTTCAAGGGAGAGGCCAATGTGGCGACCACCTCCGTGGTGGTCATGGGCAGGGAAACGGGTCCGGCCTGGAGGATGGGATGGCCGCAGGCGAGAAGCTGTTTGGGGTCGATGTAGGTGACCGTGCAGGTGGCTGCGATCTCGATGTCGCCGCGGATCAATTGGGCGCTGACGGCCGAGCCCGGAACTATGCCGGCGATGGCCGCTGCCGAGATGGGAGCGTCCGCATCTGGACTAGAGCCTGTCTTGGAGGTTCCGCCCATGCCTCCGGCGGCGACGGTCTCGAGGCTCGTTCCGGCCATCTGCTGTTGCCAGAGTCGAATGGCCTCGGGATGGAATCCGCTCATCACGAGCGGCGTCTCCATGGCCTGGAAGTCCATGCCGGACCCGGTGGCGGGATCTGCGGGCTGTTTCGCTTTTTGATCGGGACTGGATATCGTGACGGCGACCTGATTTGCATCGATGGGCAGGTCGCGGACTTCAAGCATTTGTTCGATGGGTGTGATGCCGGCGATGGGATCCTTGCTGAACAGGCCGATGCGGTAGGAAAGTGATCCGAGAAGCTTGTCGCCGATGTAGACCGGGCTCCCGCTCATGCCGGCCACCACGCCTGTGTATTCAGGCTTGGCACCTTGAAGCTTGACGAGGATCATGTCCTGGCCGGGACCGCGCGCGCCACGGAGCACGCCGAGAATCTCCACCTGCATGGGCTCAGGCTTATTGCCTTCAAAGACGGTCCATGCGGTTGCGGTCATGCCGGGGCGCACATCGCTCAGCGGAAAGATTCCGCCGGCGGAGGGCGGAGGGCCAGCGGATGTCTGCGTGTTTTGCGCCTGCAAAAGGCGGGGAGAGATCATGCCGAGCACGACGGTCAGCGCAGCCAAGCCGAATCGGATTGCCTTCAATCGAGTTTCCACGTCTATAAGAGTACAGCCGGCCACTGGGTTGCCGCGCGTGCTATAGGCGAGAAGTTAGTAGCTCGAAGCTGTCTTCCCGTATGCTGTTGAGCACAGAGGTCGTCATGTCTATGCCGTACCCGAACGAACCCCACTCCCGCGTGTTGAGGCGGTCTTCCGTCGTTGCGCACCGCTTCCAGATCCTGACTTCGATTGTTTTTGCCGCGGCGCTGGCAGCCGCTCCGGTGAGCCGCGCACAGAACCAGACTCCCCCTCCGCAACCACAGCCGCAACAACCAGACCAGGCCGCGCCAGATGCGGGCGGTCCCGCTGGGGATTCGGGGGTGATTGCGCTGCCGAAGAAGAAAGACGTGCCGGCCGATACGCCTCTTCCGCCGGCTCCCGCCGCGCCGAAGATCAAGAATCCGGAGGGGATGGCCACTCCGTCGCTTCGGATTGAGGTCCCTGAGGTCACGGTGGACGTGGGCGTGCTGCTGGAAAAGACACACCAGTTCGTCCCCGGGCTGAAGCCCTCAAACTTCAAAGTCTATGAAGACGGAGTGGAACAGAAGGTGGTGGGTTTCAAACGCGTCGAGGCGCCAATTACCGCCTTGATGATCTGCGAATTTGCTTCGCCGCGCAACATGAATAGCTACGCTGGCTATGCGCTTATTCACGACATGCGCAACGCCGCTTTTTCATTTGCGGAGCAGTTGCGGCCACAGGACTACGTGGCATTGATGACGTTCGATATGCGCAACCAGATTCAACTGGACTTTACCCAGGACAAGAAGGAATTGCTGCAAGCGATTGATTCGCTGCGAGTTCCTGGATTCAGCGAGACGAACATGTTTGACGCGCTGGCGGAGGGCCTGGACCGGCTGTCGCGTGTGGAAGGCCGCAAATACATCATCCTGATCGGTTCAGGGCGCGATACGTTCTCAAAACTTACGCTGGACAAGATCCTGAAGAGAGTCAAGGAGTCGCAGGACATCACGATCTACACCATATCCACGGGCGGATTCATGCGGGCGATGGGCGGGGACAGCATTACGATGCTTCAGGCCGACAACGAAATGAAGACATTCTCCAGCCTGACCGGCGGAGCAAGCTACTTCCCACGTTTTCAGGCGGAATTACCAGACGATTTCGGCCAGATCAACCAGAATATCCGCAGCAAATACCAACTGGTGTACCATCCGACCAACCCGAAGCAAGATGGCACCTATCGAAAGCTGCGAGTCCAGCTCGTAGACGATGAAGGAAAACCGCTGCAGATGCAGGATGAGAAGCACAAGCCCCTCAAATACGATGTAATTTCTCGCGATGGATACAGGGCCAGACCAGAGGTAGAGTGACCACCTGCGGTGGGGTAGACAGCACCTGCGGTGCGGCAGACGCTCGCGGGAGGCTCGCACCAACTTTTTAATGCTTCCCCGCCCTTTCCGCAGAAAGAAGCGGAAAGAACGGGTGCACGGATTGCCTGCGGCAGGGGCCCCGGACGCCCATCTGGCAGGGTTAAGTCCGACAATGGCTACTTGAACTGGTTGATGATGTCCACGGCGTAGTATCCGAGGATCACCAGGGTCATGATGCCCAACAGGCCGAGAGCAACGTTGCGAACCGGCTCAATTCTGTGCACCTTTTCCATCATGGCCGCCTGTTGGTTCTTGACGTGAGCAAACGCCTCGTCGAGGACGAGCTGGTCATCCTCATCGCGGCTGAGCCGATCGGAATAAACCTTGAGGGCTAAGACCAATAGGACGAAGACTCCCCAAACCGCCCACAGAATCAGAATGTTTCCTGTCATACTCCACCTCCGAAACTTTTCGGTCCCAGATACCGGCGGGTCCGTGACGGAACGCGGTCTCGTGGATCGAGGGGCCGTACGGTTGACCATCATAGCTCCGGGCAAACAGGGGCGAGGTGATCAGAGTCACAGGTATTTGTTTTGACTTGCAGGCGGGATTTGCCGGGCCATTTTGCGCGGAATTGGGATAAAACCACCGCGACGGACGATTCTGCGACTTCCGGCTGCCGGATGCATCGAACGGGATGAAGTTGCGTTTGGGGCTTGTATCCGCGCCCCTGTGGCATTACATTGAGAGCAGGACAACTCAAAGTACGGTAAGTACTTCGTTATCCGGGAGAGACCATGGCTACAGCGACCGTTGCACCCGCACAGGAAACCGAGAAGAAAGCGCCCTTAACCCTTACCACTCAGGCGATTGCCAAGGTTCGCGAGATCATGGCCACGCAGGATCCGCTTCCCGCGGGGCTGCGCATAGGCGTGGTGGGCGGCGGCTGCTCCGGATTCCAATATTCCATGGCCTTCGAGAACCAGAGCGGCATGATGGATAAGGTCTTTAATTTTGACGACCTGAAAGTATTTGTGGATGCGACGTCGCTGATGTACCTGAACGGGTGTATTGTCGACTACGTGGAGACGCTGGAAGCGGCCGGCTTCAAGTTTGAGAACCCCCAGGTGAAGTCAACCTGCGGCTGCGGTTCTTCCTTCAGCGTTTAAGGGATTCGGCTTGTAACGCTGTAATCCTGGCTGAGGTTCGATCGTACAAAAGGCCCGTTCCTGATCAGGGGCGGGCCTTGTTGCGTTTGAGCGCGAAAAGCAGAGACGTAGAACCGCAGCCGGCTTGATTACTGCTGCGGCGGGGCTGGAGGGGGAGTTCCCCCTAGACCTGTCCCGGAGCCGCCTCCGAAGCCCGGACCTCCGCCCGTTCCAGAGCCAGATCCCGACCCGACTGGAGTCAGGCCGTTGTTCCCGAGATTTCCGCCCTGCGCCGTCATTTGCTCAGCGAGCGGGTCATAGACGAATTCCCACTCGTTGTAGTGATTTTTCTTGTGCAGCACGAGGATGGATTGCTTAGGGCTGCCGGGCGAGACGCCGATGAAGCCCATGCCGCCGAAGGTCTGCCCGGTAAGGCCAGTTCCAGTCCCTGAAGCTGGATTTCCATTGTTGGCATTCGGGTCTGTGGGGGTGGTGCTGCCGCTCGAGGAATCGGTGGGGCAGTTATTGTTCCCGGCGGTCGAACTGAAGATGGATGGGGAACTGGACGAGGATGAGTTTGAAGTGGTCGAACTGGGCGACGCGCTCCCGCACTGAGAGTTTGCTCCGGCTCCCGGGCCGTTGAGGGGCACGCCGAAAAAGCCCCAGGCCGTCGGGACCTTGTTCTGGCCGAGGTGAATGACCTTCCACTCGTCCTTGCCGGTGGTGGGGTCAACGTACTTCTTGCGCAGGAAACGAATCTGGTTGGTCTGGATCAGGGCGTCGAGGTTGGGTGGATAAGCGCCGAATTTCTTGTAATACATTTTGATGGCGCGGACGTATTGTTTCCCCCGGTGCATGGTTTCGAGTTCGCGATCGCGCTGAATCTGCTTGGCCATTTTGGGGACGGCCACGGCCAGGGCGATGGTGAAGATGGCCAGCATGAACATGACCGCAATGAGCATGTAGCCCTCTTCAGAGGGCTTGGGGCGGCGGGTTGGGATACTGGCGGTCATTGAGTGTGGCCCTGTAGCTTCTATCTGCTAGCTTCTAGTTTCGGATTTCGAGAGGCCGGTTTTGTCTCCAGATGATTAGACGTCCGGTTGCGCGTTTCATTCCAAAATGCCGATTACGTTTGCGGTTTACGCCGGCGGTTCAAAGCTAGCAGCTAGCAGCTAGAAGCTGGAACCGCCCTTCTCAATTGGCCTGCATAGGCAGGGACTGGGTGTTGTTGTAACTCAGGTCAGTGACGTCGACTTTGGTTGGGGCGATGGTTCCCACCTTGTAGCGGTGGTCGACAATGTCTCCGGATCGGGCCATGAAGATGTCTTCACCGTGGACGAAGAAGGCTTTGAGCGACTTGTCGGCGGACTGGGCATAGCCGAAGTACTTGAGATCGATGGGCGGCGGCGTTGGTCTGATGGGTACGGGCGGGGCGATTACAATTGGCCCGCCGGGCCCGGGGCGGGGGCCGGTTGCCGGATTCTCGATTTGAATCGCCGGGATTGAATCGGCGGAGAAGATGTTTCTGCCAGTGCCGGCGTAGGCTATATCTTCGCTTTCCGCCAAACGCTCGAGGTGCAGCGTGGGATCAAGACCATCGTTGGTCAGCTTTTCGGCTTCCGCGCCCGAAGACAGGGAAACCTTCATGATCCGCGTTGGGTTCTGGCCGGTGGCAGCCGACACGGCACCGACCGCGGATGGGCCGGCTGTGGTTGGCGAGGGGATGGGGCGCGGCGGTGGCGTAGTGGAGGTTGGGGGCGACGTGAAGAAGTAGTTCTTGATTTCAATTCCACCGGCTATGAGAACTACCGAGAGCAGCGCGGTGGCCCAGTAAACCTGGCGTTTGTTTTCCAATCCCAAGGTGAAGGCCATGGCTATTCGCCCTCCTTGCCAGGCGTACCTTGCGCGGCTGGAGGTGGCTGGGTGGTCTTTTCATCCTCTTCATTTGGAGTGGGCGGCAATCCGCTGGCCAGAGCGTCGGCGGGCCTGAGCCATGTTGAAAGCTTGAGACGGAGGCTGACCATGCCGGCCTGCTGGCCGGTGAGGGCCATGGTGCGGATGACGAAGAAGTTCTGGTCGCGCTCAACGCTGTTGATGAAGCGCATGATCTGGGGATAGCCGCCGGTGATGCCGGCGTCGAGCGAGATCTCAGTGAGATCGGACCCCGGAGGCCCTTGCGTGTACTGGAGACGGGAGAGGCGCACTTCCGATTTGACTTCCAATTCGCCGATGCGGGTTGCGAACGAGGAGTAGTTTGCGGGGATCCGCTTGGCATCGAATGCGTCGATCCGGTCGCGGGACTCCGCGACCCGCTTGTCGAGGCCACGCAGTGGAGCCGTTTCCATATCTTTGGCCTTGAGCTCGATTTGCTTGCCGGCCAGAATGTCGGTGGAGCGGCCGTTGGTGGCTGCCCAGTCAAGGCCGAGACGAGTTGCCAAACCAATAACCAGCACTAGCAGCACGGTGAAGCCGGCGTAGTGCCAGGTGAGCGGGGAGGCTAGCCGCTCGCGCCAGGTGGATGTGGTGCGAGCGCTCATTTTGGGCCTCCAGGCATG
>JBEKZG010000119.1:0-8824 GCA_049510095.1 Occallatibacter sp. | reverse complement strand
CCGAAGACGTCGGAGTCATCCGATTGCTCAGCGGTCGCAATGCGCTGCTTTTCCTGAAGTTGATGCACGGTGGAGAGCTGGTCGCGCAGGCGTGCCGCGGCTTCAAACTGCTCGGCTTCAGCGGCTGCGTTCATGCGTGCGGCGAGGGTGCGCTCGAGCTCCGCGGATCGGCCTTCGAGGAAGAGCTGAGCGTCGCGAACGGCTGTTCCATACAGTTCAGGCGTTGTGAAGCCTTCCACACAGGGGCCCAGGCAGCGGTGGATGTAGTACTGCAGGCAGGCGCGGGGATGGTAACGCGAGAGATCGACTTTACAGCTGGGAATGAGAAAGCTGCGGTGGATGAGTTCGACCACGCGATAGGCGAGATTGCCGGGAAAGTAAGGTCCGTAGTAGGCGGACCCGTCTTTGCGCAGGCGCCGAGTGACAAAGACCTTCGGGAAGCGGTCAGCGAGCGTGAGCTTCACATAGGGATAGGTTTTGTCGTCGCGAAGCAGGATGTTGAAACGCGGTTTGCGCTGCTTGATGAGGTTATTTTCAAGGGCCAGAGCTTCATGTTCGTTAGCGACCAGAATGTAGTCGATATCGACGGCCTCGCGCATGAGCGAGCCGGTTTTGGCATTTGCCTGAGAAGCTTCAAGGAGGTAAGACCGGACGCGGGAACGAAGGTTCTTGGCCTTGCCTACATAAATGACCTCACCCGCAGCGTTCTTGTAGAGGTAGACCCCTGGCTGAGTGGGAAGAGTCCGGATTTTCTCGGATAGGTCCATAGACGCGGCTGCGTGGAGGCGCACTTTCTTTAGGATAGTGGCTGGAGCGTCGCTGGACGGCCAAGCAACGCAATCCTTACAGGTGTAGGTAAAAAGTACATACCTCATTTCGGGCGGCATAGACTCGCTATTCATCCAAGATGTTTATATTCAAATACTTGAGAGTCTATTCATGTTTGGTCTTGAAGGTGCACGCCAACAGACGGGAAATGCCGGTGCAACCGGTGTCAGGCTCGCCGTGCGGACAGTGCGGCGGGAAAAAAGGAGCAGGACAATGAGCATGTATCGGCTTGGGGCGGTGGCCATGGCAGCGGGATTAGCGATGGCCGGCGCGACAGGATGCGCGACGAAGAATTATGTACGCACGCAGACGGCGCCGCTGGTTGAACACACCGACGACCTGGACAGCAAGACGGCCGCAAACAACCAGCAGATTCATGACGTGGACACACGGGCGCAGGCGGGCATCGTCCAGGCTCAGGGCTCGGCCAACAGTGCGAACCAGAATGCACAGGACGCGAGCAAGTTGGCCGGCGTAGCGGAGAACGCGGCGAACGATGCGGTGCACCGCGCGGATTCGCTGGACAGCGTGGTGAAGGGGCTGGACAGCTACAAGCCGTTGGCAAACGTCACTGTCAACTTCGGCTTCGACAAAGCAGTGCTGACCAGGGACGACAAGGATCAGCTGGATTCGTTTGCGGCGCAACTCGGCACGGCCAAGAGCTACATTCTGGAAGTGACCGGCGGAACCGACTCGACCGGGTCCGCGGAGTATAACTACGACTTGAGCCAGCGCCGGGCCGATGCGGTCGTGCAGTACCTGGCGTCAAAGTACGGCGTCGCCCCGCATCGGTTCTATCTGATCGGGATTGGCAAGGACAAGGAAGTGGCGCCGAATACTACTGCGGAAGGGCGGAAGCAGAATCGGCGTGTGGAAGTGAAGTTGCTTTCCAATATGGGCGAGCCGGTTCAGACTGCCAACAACGGCGGTCAGTAATCCCAGCGAAACCATTTCGTTGGCATTTGCAGTCCTTCGATTCATGAAGCGCCGTTGACACGAGAACTCGCGCATTCAACGGCGCTCTGCCTTCATTCCGATGGAGCAACCAATTCGGATGTCGTTGCGTCAAAGTGTTCATTGGTGAGCACTTGAGACACGAAATGGTGCCTTCAGAAGACGAGAGTGGCCCTCGATAAGAGACTCTGCGGCGCGACGGTCATGAGACGGCAGGGAGGTTGTGCTGACCTCTCGAATTATCGGGCGAGTCTGGACTGCTCCATTAAAAAGCACAATGGATTTCCACGAAACGTTGGTCTGCATCTTTCCAACGGGTTGTGCAGCTCCGCGTCCTGAAGCGACTGCCTGTTGCGGGGTATTCTTCAGACGATTTAACCAATGTTCCCGTGTATCAGGCAGAGATTCTGAACCGATTTCGAACATGGAGGGAATTCGTCAATGAGAGACATGGAAACTAAACCGATTGGCTCCGCCGAGTTTTTATTGAACGCGGGCCTTGGCAGAAGGATTGTGGAATTGGAGCCGGAGGAATGCTTCTATACGCAGGGCGACTCCTCCGACGCGGTTTATTTCCTGCAAAGAGGCCGCGCGAAGCTCACGGTTGTTTCGGAGAAAGGCAGGCAGGCGACTATTTCTCTGCTGTTCCCCGGCGACTTCTTTGGCGAGTGCGCGCTCGCCATGAATCCTGTACCGCGCCTGGCGACGGCGATCTCGGTGTACGCTTGTACGGCAGCGAAGATCAGCAGAAGCGAGTTGATCCGCGCGATGCATGAAGTGCCGGATTTCTCCGATTGGTTTCTGTCGCATCTAGTGGCTCGCGGTACACGGACGCAAGCCGACCTGGTGGATCATATGTTCAACCGCAGCGAAAAACGGTTGGCGCGGACGCTGCTGATGATGGCGGAGCTCGGCAAGCCGGGCGAGGCCCACACCATGATTCCTCCCATCACGCAAGAGGCGCTGGCGGAGATGATCGGCACAACACGGTCGCGCGTGAGCTTCTTCATGAACCGGTTCCGCGATCTGGGAGCGATCGATTACAAGGACCGCATTCAGGTGCATAGATCGCGGCTCAAGGCGATCCTGGTGGATCAGTTGCCCGCCGGGTATAGCGCGCCGACGCAGGCTGCCGCTTGAGTTTCCAAAGCAAATATATTGTGCGTGCGCGTTGAGGGGCCGTTCCCATTTGAGGATCGGTCCGTTCCATTATTGCTGCTGGCGGATGTGTTCGGCGCGGACCTGCGCCGCGGTAAAGAGGCTGAAAAAAGGAGCGCCGTGCGCAGCGGCTTCCACCGCAGTTCGGCCGTTAGCTTCTTCGCGCTCAACAATGCAGACCACGGCGGCGACAATCATGCCCACGTCGCGCGCGGCCTCGATCGCATTAATGGTGGATGCTCCGGTGGTGCATACGTCGTCCACGATGACCACACGCGCGCCTTCGCGGCAGAAGCCCTCAATGCGGCGGCCTGTACCATGTTGCTTTTCGGCTTTGCGGACGAGGAAGCCATGAATCAGCGAGCCTTGCGAATCGGGCAAGGTGCGATAGACGCTGGCGGTCGCGACGTTGGAGACGATGGGGTCGGCGCCAAGGGTGAGTCCTCCGACGGCATCTACTTGGATGCCTTTTTCATTGAGAAGGTCGAGGATGGCTTCGCCGGTGAGACGGCCGCCATCGGCATGGAGGGTTGTGATGCGACAGTCGATGTAATAGTCGCTTGTGCCTCCCGAGGAAAGCTTGAATTCGCCAAGGCGGAAGCTCTGGCGGGCCAGGTAGGAGAGGAGAAGCTGGGCGTGGGTTGGGGTGGTCATCACTGAAGATTGTATGGGACTGAGGCGGGGTGATTGCATCGAATGATAGGCAACAGAGCCTCCAGTGATTCGAAATTCGAGACGGATGGATCGCTCCTGAAGGGCGGAAAGAATCTTTCTGGCATTCTTGCGAGTCTAATCGGTCATGAAAATATCCCCTTCTTCCCCAAGAAGATACTTGATGAATCTGGACCTTTCGCGGTTTCGGCGATTCACAATGCTATTCGCGGGCCGGCCAATAGACTCCCTGAGAGTCGTGAGTTGTACATTCGTGGTCTTGTGCGTGATGTCCTGTTGCGATTTGGCGGCCCAGCAAAGCACGGCCACGACGGACTCCAGTTCCCAGGCGCCGCAACCCGTTCATGGGAAACTGCCAGATGCAGCGACCCCGCAAACAGCGCCCGCGAATCAGCCGGACGATCAACCGGATCCGCAAACCAAACGCATCCTCGGCATCGTTCCGAATTTTCGCGCCATCAGTACCGACGCCAAGCTTCCTCCCCAGACAATCAAGGAGAAGTTCATGGATGCGACGCAGGACTCCTTCGATTACTCTTCCATTCTTCTTCCGGGCGTGCTCGCCGCCTACTCGATGGGAACGGATGCCACTCCTGAGTTTCATCAGGGAGCGGCCGGTTATGCCCGCTACCTTTGGCATGCCGCTGTCGATCAGACAGGCGAGAACTACATGGTGGAGTTCGTGGTCCCGGTCATAACGCGTGAAGATACGCGGTATTACACACTGGGCAGAGGCGGATTCTGGAAGCGGACCGGGTACGCGTTGAGCCGCGCTGTGATCACGCGGTCGGATTCCGGAAAAGAGACCTTCAATGTGAGCGAGGTTGTCGGCGCAGGCGGAGCGGCGTGCCTTTCGAGCCTTTACTATCCCACGCGGGAACGGAGCTTTGCCAATACCAGCTCGGAGTGGGGACTGGATGTCGGCATCGATGCGGCTTCGTTTGTCGCGAGGGAGTTCTGGCCGAATATCAATCGCTGGCTGACCCATGGAAAGAATCCCCGCGCGAGTGCACAGCAGTAGAACTCGCGGGCGGGGTTTGCCTGGGGCTGAGCAGTCGGCCAGGCGGGCAGCTGATCACTGACCATTGACCACCGCCCACTGTCTTCTTACATTTTGTCGAGGTGCTTGAAGCCACCAGTGCCGAGGAGCATGAATGAAAACAGCAGGCAGTTATAAGAGGCGTGGACGAGGACGCTGGCAGCAAGGGATCGCGTGCTTAGGCGCGCCCAGCAAAGCACCGTGCTGACGCAGATGAGAAGCAGAAATGGACCCAGGGAGTAGCCGGTCTGCTCCGCATGCATTGCGGCGAAGGGAAGGCTGGTGAAGACCGAAGCAAAGATCATGGCGTGAGTTGACCACCGGGGATGGCCCTTGGCTTCGAGTGGGAGGGGCGACATGCCGTTGATTTTTTCGTCGGCCCAGTCGATTGCCGTGCAGCAGGCGGGAAGAAGGAATCCGCGAAAGAGCATCTCCTCAAAGAAAGGCGCGGCGGTGATGCCGAAGGCGAACAGCAGCCATGCGGCGCCGGGGGCGCGAAAGATCTCGTCAATAGGTGCGTTCTCGGGGCCGGGCATGAGGACGCCGTTGAGCAGGGCGAGAACAAAGCAGATGGATGCCGCCCCAAAGAGCCGCCATCGCAGATGCAGGGCGGCGACGCCGTTCCACTGGATGCCGGCGAAGAAGCTTTTGTTCCAAACGAGTGGAAAAATAATCAGACTCAGGCAGAAGGTGATGAGGTAGAGCACGATCATGCTGCCCAGCGTGTAGTGGACATCGGTCAAAGCTCTGTCGATTGTCGATACGCCGAATAAATGAAGGTTGATCGCGCCCAGGGTGGCGGCGCCTGCGCCGACCCAGCCAAAGAGGATCAGGACGATGAGAATTCCGAGATGGCCGAAGTTCGGAATGCGCTGCAGGACCGGCGGCGGACTCCACGAAGGAATCAACTGTGGTCCGGCCGTCGGCGGCGCATCGGGAGCTTGAAGATCAAATTCGCGATCAAGCGGATCGGACGATTCGGAACGCGGGAAGATGGCATCCGGTTCCTTCAGCGGCGGTTCATTCGAAGGCGGATCGGTTAGTGGCGAATCGTCTGGTGCCGGTTCGCCGAGCGGCGGTTCATTTGGGGGCGGCTCGACGACCGGCGGCTCGCTCGCCGGCCCATCGTGAGGCGCACCAACATCGGATTCAGAAGTAAAATGGCCGGAATTGAACGGGTCGTGTTCGGGGAGCGAACTCATGCGATCCCCGTTTTTTTGCTGCGCGGACCGGACGTTCGCGGTTCATGTTTGTCGGCCGCGGCGCGTCCGGATTTTGCGCGCGTCGAAGCAAGATCGTCCTCCGCGGGAGTATTTTTCCGTGCGCGCCTCGGCTTGGGAGCGGTCTTTTCAGCCGGCTTTTCAGTGGAAGAACTCAGAACGGATAAGGCATCCGGTGCTGGTGAGTCCGCGGCGCCGCGGTCGGGGGCAACAAGACTTAGTTCCTCGTCAAGATCTACAGCGGAAAGCTGGCCGTTGCTGGATGCGTAGTAACGAGTGAGGAACTGGCCAGTGTATGAGCCTGGAGTGGCCGCGATTTTTGCGGGGCGGCCTTCGCCGACAAGCCGTCCGCCGTCTTCGCCGCCTTCGGGGCCGAGATCGATGATCCAGTCGGCGTTGCGGATCACGTCAAGATTGTGCTCGATGATGATGACCGTGTTGCCGAGGTCGGCGAGACGATGGAGGACCTCGAGGAGCTTGCGTACGTCGTCGAAATGCAGGCCGGTGGTGGGCTCATCGAGCAGATAAAGAGTGCGCCCGGTCTGGCGCTTGCTGAGTTCACGCGCAAGTTTCATGCGCTGTGCCTCGCCACCGGAAAGCGTAGTCGCGCTCTGTCCCAGGTGTACGTAGCCAAGTCCGACGTCGACCAGGGTCTGCAGCTTCTGACGGACGTTGGGAACATCTTCAAGAACGGAGAGCGCGTCTTCGATGGTGAGATCCAGCACGTCGGCGATGGAGTGACCCTTGAACTTTACGGCCAGCGTCTCCTGGTTGTAACGGCGGCCGTTGCACACTTCGCATTGGACGTAGACATCGGGCATGAAGTTCATTTCAATCCGGCGCTGGCCATCGCCCTGGCAGGTTTCGCAGCGGCCTCCTGCCACGTTGAAGCTGAAGCGCCCGGCCTTGTAACCGCGTTCGCGCGACTCGGGCAGCATGGCGAAGAGGTCGCGGATGGGCGAAAAGACCTGGGTGTATGTGGCGGGATTGGAGCGCGGCGTGCGGCCAATGGGGGACTGATCGATGCGGACAACCTTGTCCACCTGCTCGGCGCCCGTGAGCGACTCGTGCGCGCCGGGCTCTTCGCGCGAACCGTAAATAGTCTGGGCCAGCGATCGATAGAGGATGTCGTTGATCAGCGTGCTTTTGCCGCTGCCGCTGACGCCCGTGACCACGGTCATGACGCCCAGCGGGACGCGGATGGTGATGTCCTGCAGGTTATGCTCGCGCGCGCCGGTGACGGTGATCCACTTGCCGGTGAGGGGGCGCGGTTGGTCGCGCTGCAGCATGTTGGCCGCGCCGGAGAGATAGCGGCCGGTGAGGGACTCTGGACAGGCCATGATTTCAGCGGGCGTGCCTTCGGCTACCACAAAGCCGCCGAGGCGGCCCGCACCGGGACCGAGATCGAGGACGTAGTCGGCGTGACGGATCGTGTCTTCATCGTGCTCGACCACGAGTACCGTGTTGCCCAAATCGCGCAGCTTGATCAGCGCTTCAATCAGCCGGTTGTTGTCGCGTTGATGCAGGCCGATGGAAGGCTCGTCGAGAACATAGAGAACGCCGCGCAGCTTGGATCCGATCTGTGTGGCGAGCCGGATGCGCTGACCCTCGCCTCCGGAAAGCGTGGCCGCGTTGCGGTCGAGCGCGAGGTAGTTGAGGCCCACGGCGCAGAGGAATTCAAGGCGCTCGACAATCTCGTGGCGGATGCGCTCCGCCACCAGCGACTCGCGCGCGGTGAATGTGAGATTGAAGGCGGCGGAGAGTGCGCGATTCAGCGGGAGAGCGGTGAAGTCAGCGATGGAGAGGCCACCGATTTTGACGGCGAGCGACTCGGGACGCAGACGCTTGCCCCGGCAGACCGGACAGGGCGTTGCCGACATGAAGGTCATCATGTACTCGCGATAGCCGTCGCTGCGGGCTTCTTCGACGGAGTCGCGAAGGAAGGAGAGAATGCCATGAAAGCCGGTGCGCGGCGCTTCGCCTTTGGGCGGACCATAGACCAGGATGTGTTGATGCTTGACGGGCAGGTCTTCAAAGGGCAGCTTGAGGTCGATGGCGTAGCGGTCAGCCGCAAGGTGAATGAGCTTGAGGAGATATTGCGAGGCCGACCCAGGGCCGAGGCCGCCATCGAGCAGGGGCTTGGACCAGTCAGTGATCACCTTGGCGGGATCGAAATCGTAGAGCGAGCCGAGGCCGTGGCACTCAGGACATGCGCCGAAAGCGGAGTTGAAGCTGAAGCTGCGCGGCTCTAGCTTTGGAACGTCGAGGCCGCAATCGGGGCAGGCCATGGAGGACGAGAACAATTGCTCGTTCTGATTTTGGCCGCTGGCGCCATTAGCGATTGCGATCAGCGCCAGTCCGTTGGCCAGTTGGAGTGCTTTGGAGACAGCGGTTTCCAGGCGTTTTTCAACAGAGGGCTTGTTTGAAGGTGTCTTGGGTGGCTGTGGTCCCTCCCCGGTCCCCAAATGCGAGGGACCGGGGGCACCCGGAGCCGGGGCGGGCTTCAGCAGTATCCGGTCGATGATGGCTTCAATGCTGTGGTTCTTGCGGCGATCGAGCAGGAGCGGCTCGGAGAGATCGCGCACTTCGCCGTCGACGCGGGCACGGAAACCCTGCTGATCGAGCTGGTCGAGCAGGTCCTTGAACTCGCCCTTGCGGCCGCGAATGACAGGTGCCATTACGGTAACCCGCTCACCCTTGCCCAGTTCCATGACGCGGGAAACAATCTGCTCGGCGGTCTGGCGCGCGATGGGACGTCCGCAGTTGGGGCAGTGCGGTGTGCCCACCGAAGCGTACAGCAGGCGAAGGTAATCGTAGATTTCTGTGATGGTGCCTACGGTAGAACGGGGACTGCGGCTGGTAGTTTTCTGCTCAATGGAGATAGCGGGACTGAGTCCCTCGATGGAATCAACGTCAGGCCTCTCTATCTGATCCAGAAACTGGCGGGCATAGG
>JBEKZG010000118.1:0-8844 GCA_049510095.1 Occallatibacter sp. | reverse complement strand
CATGCTATGCAGCAGGACGGCCAGTTTACGGGCCACGGCGACGATGGCTCGCTTCTTGGCTCGCTTGGCTCCGCCGGCGGCCAGCTTCAGACCCCAGCGGCGTAAGGCCGAGTCGGGGCCGAAGCGTCCTAGAACATATTGCGCCGATTGCACCAGCAGGCATCGCAAATAGGTGTTGCCGGTGCGCGTGATGCGCCGTTCCGGGTCGCTTTCGCCAGACTGGCTTTGGCCAGGACGCAGGCCGAGGAAGGGTCCCGCCGAGCGGCTGCTCGGAACCGCATTGGGGCGGTCGAGCGTGAGCACGTAAGCCGCGGCTACCAGTGGGCCTACACCCGGCGCGCTGCGCAGAGTGCCGATCTCGGGATATTTGATGGCCAGCTCTTCGATCTTCTGGTCCATGGCCCCGATCTGCATGTTGAGCCGGGCGATCTGCTCGAGCAACGGTACGGCGACGGTGGACAGGGCGGGCGGAACGGCGCCTGCGGCGCGGACCGGGAACGACGCGCTGGAGCAGGCGGGCAGGCGGCCGCCGGCGCTTTTGACCAGGCCGCGCAGCGCATTGACGATCATGGTCCGCGCCTTGACCAGGATGGCGCGCGCCTGAATCAGGTTCAGATCCTGCTGGCGGGCCAGGCTGCGATGTTCCACGGGCGACAGCAGCTTTGGATTGAAGGCGGCCATCAGAGCCAGTTGTTCGGCATCGCGGTTATCGTTCTTCGATTCGCTTTCGGTGATGGTGGGGATCTTGCGTGCGTTGGCTATGACCACCTGGTGGCCGAGTTGCTTCAGCAAGCGGCTCATCCAGGGTGAGTGCGTGCCGCACTCCAGGGCGATGCGCAGACGCGGCGCGCCTTCAAAATGCCGCCGGAACGCTGCTTCTGTGCTTCGCACGCGGTCCCGCTCCACCACTTCCCCATCTTCATCGAGAAGACACAGATGGCTGTAGCGGTCGCCCACATCAATCCCCATCGTCCTCTCCGGCTTGTCCATCGCTGCTTTCTTACGTCCGGCTGGTTTGCTAATCTTGCTCATCGGCTGGTCTCCTTTTGCACCTCGAGTGCGTGCGAACAGAGTAATCTGATTCGCGAGACCAGCCGTCTCATCCCATCTGAAGCCCGACTTATTTGGTTGGACATGTCGGCACGACTGAAGTCGTGCCCTTTCAAAACTGCAGAAGCATTGGGTTATTGAGAAGGCTGTTATGGCCCTTGGTTTCCCCGTTGTTTAGGAACGAACGGCGGGCATCCTCAATCAGAGAGCGGCTTTGATGATCTTTCGATATTGATCGAGGGCTTGCTTGCCGGGGTCGGCCAGACGGCAGATGGTGAGGGGATATTTTCCGCGAAATGTCTTGGAGATGTTCACGTAGCCTGCCTCCTCCAGCTTGGACAGGTGGGTGGAGAGGTTGCCCTGGGTGAGGGCGGTGGCCTGGCGCAGGTACTGGAAGTCGGCCTCTTCGACGGCGGCGAGGAGGGCGACGATCATGAGGCGCGCGGGCTCATGAATGACGCGATCGATTTCGGCGAGGCGCTGAATTTTTGCGCTCATGTTATTGGGCCGGCTCGGCGAGTTGGTGCAGGAAGCGCGATAGCACGACGACGCCGGAAACGAGCGCGAAGGCGCCGACAATTCCGTAGAGGATGGTGAAGCCCACGCCCAGCGAGACTCCGCTGAAAGCAACAAGAATGCCCGTTACGGCCATCACGATCCCTCCGACGACGAATCGAGGCAGGCGGCCGCTCACAGCGAAGAGAATTCCGCCGCCAATACCGGTACCGGCGAGGATCCAACTGTCGGGCGGAAACAAGCTCAATTGGGCTCGAGACGCCACAACGGTATAGACAACAAACGCTGTTGCGGCAGCGACCGCGAAGGCTATGACGAAGACGATTGCGGTTCGTTTTCGGTTGGCCGGTTTCAGCTTGACGTAACCGAATTTGTCCATCAGGAACTTTCCGCGTACCTTGTTGAGCGCCCACTGCAATCCAAGGGGCAGAGCCATAAAGGTCAGCATCATACCCAGGGTCGATGCGATGTTGATGGGCGATCGTGGCGGGAATACAACGGTTAACCACATCATTCCGGCGATAAGCAGAAAGAACACTCCGATTGCGATTTCGGGTAAGCCGTCGCGGTTATGCGTCTTCTGCATGAGGCGGCAGGCGATTGCATCTGGACTCTGATTGGCAATATTGTGCGAAATGTCGTTCATCTCAATTCTCCTGACTCGGCTGGTTGGCGAAGGACGAGGAAAAATACGACGCAGCCAGAAATGAGAGCGAGAAGGCCCGCATAGGCGTAGAGGATGGTCAGGCCCAGGGCAAGCGAGACTCCGCTGAAAGCAAGGAGAATGCCCATCGTCGCCATGATGGCGCCGCCGATTGCATAGCGGAGCAGGTAGACACGGAAGACCATGACTGCTCCGCCGACGATGCCCATCCCCACAAATGCCCAGCCGGAAAACGGGAACAAACTCCCGAGGGCTAAGCCCACGCCGCTGTGATTCGCGGTCACCACCTTGAACATTGCGAATGCCGCGAGGACTGCAATGGCGCACGCGAGGCCCGTTATGATGCCGAGCCTGATGCCGGCCTGCTTCCGATTGACCGGTTTCAGTTTTACGTAACCGATCTTGCCGATTAAAAAGCGCTTGCGCACCTTCTTGATTGCCCACTGCGATCCAAAACTTACGATCGGCATCAGCAGCACCGCGCCCCACAGGGATGCATTCATGCCGAATGATCCTGGTTTGAAGAGCAGATCTGAGCCGGTCATGCCGGCAAACACAAGAATCGTTAACCCGATCGCGATCTCCTGCAAACCATCGCGGTATTCCGCCTTCTCCATGAGGTGGTAGGCAATTGCATCTGGATTCTGTTCAAGAAGACGAGAGGATGATTCGTTCATATCCATTCTCCACAAACTAGTCTGCGTTGCAAACTAGATTGAGAGCAATGATGCTCTCATTGGATCGGCTTGTCAAGCGTCATGGGCGAGCGCTACTTCAACTGCACTTTAAAGGTTGCATGGCACTGTACGTCCGGCTTGAATTCCTCTATGTCCTGCTTGTCGTCTTTTGCTATATGGATATACATCGGTTTCTTCAGGGTCTCCGGCAGTTTCGCGATCCTGATTTGACCATCGATGCCTGTATAGGCTTCGAGGTCAAGCTTCTTCACACCGAATGGGCCATACTGGATGCGCGTTGTGATTTTTGCGCTGTAGATTGGTTTCGATTCGGAATCGGTCACGACGATCAAGGCGGAACAGGGGCCCAGATCCGCCGATATCTCCGACTGCGCCGCCGGAGCAGGTGTGCTTTGGGCGACGTTCGACGGGGAACAGGCCAGCATACAACACATCAAGAGCTGGATGGACCAACGGCGGTTGCTCATGTCTTTCAGTATCGTCGAAAATGCTTCGGAGCGTTAAGAGGTCCCCACGAGCCAGTCGAGAAGGACCAGTTCGAGTCCGGGAATAGCGGCAATCCGAGTGTCGTTCGAGAAGAAGCTTGTTGCGCCGCCAATTTTGGCAGTGGCGAGTTGAATGGAGTCCGGTGTCTTCGATCCGAATGCGGCACGGAGGCGGGCGGCCTCGACTGCGATCTCAAATGAAACTGGCAGCGCCCTTAGATGTCGATGGGTTAGCAGGATTCTCGAATATTCTTCGGCCAAGAATCGATCACCGCGCTTGTACGGGTGAACTAGAACTTCTGTAAGCGTAAGTGTTGACGTGACTACCTGGATATCGCCCCGCTCCATAGCCTCAAAGAAGGGATCGACATAAGTGAGATAGGCTGGATGCTCTTCGACGAAGTAGATCAACGGCGCGGTATCCAAGCCTACATTTGTTCCGTACAGCTTCGTTAGCCATCCCGTGAGGCGCGCTCGTTCCGAACGTATTCCTGAGCGTCGATCCCCTCCCAAATTTCCTTCCCGAGACCGCGAAGCTCCATGATGCTGCTCTGTTTCTCCGCCGGATTGTTTTGGGAAATGCGGACCGTAAGCTCAGCAAGCAGACGCCGCTGCTCGTCGGGAGTGAGCGACTCGGCGATTTGGAGCGCATTCTCGTAAGTATGTGCGGCCATGTCGAATCTCCTGTGCCCATGATAGCTCTTTTTTCCAATTAGCATAAACGCCACCGAACTTGCCGAGTGAAGCTGAGTAGGGCAGTATGGTCATTGCGGTCCGCTGGGGCGGACGCTTATGGAGAAAGACGATGACGACAGCGATCAAGTTTGGGACCTCGGGATGGAGGTCGATTGTGGCGGAGGATTTTACCTTTGCCAATATACGGCTGGCAGTGGCGGGGATTGCCGCGTATGTGAAGGCGCAGCCGGAGCCGCATCGCGTGCTTGTGGGACGCGACCCGCGGTTTCTGGGCGAGACGTTTGTGGACACGGCGGCGCGGGTGCTGGCCGGAGCCGGGGTGACGCCGATTGTGATTCCCGATGCCGCGCCTACGCCGGCGATAGCTTACGCGGTGCGGGAACTGAAGACATCGGGGGCGATCAACTTTACGGCTTCGCACAATCCGCCGGAGTATAACGGGATCAAATTTTCAACGCATGACGGGGCGCCGGCGCTGCCTGAGGTGACGAAACAGATTGAGGCGGCGATTGCGGGGCTGAGCGACGACTTCAAGATCGCGGATGCCAGTACGGAAACGTTTGACACAGCCGATGTGAAGCCGGCGTTTCTGAAGCGGATTGCGGAACTGGTGGATTTGAAGGCGATTGCGAAGTCGGGGATCAAGGTGGTGTACGACCCGTTCTGGGGCGCGGGGCGGGGCTATCCGTGCCACTTACTGCGCGAGGCGGGCGTGAGGGCGGAGACGGTACACGATTATCGCGATGTGCTGTTTGGGGGACATGCGCCGGAGCCTTCAGACGAGCTGCTGGGCGATGCAAAGGCGAAGATGAAGGAGATTGGCGCGGCGCTGGGGATTGCCACGGATGGGGATGCGGACCGGTTCGGGATAGTGGACGGAGATGGGACGTTTATCCAGCCGAATTACGTGATTGCGCTGCTGTTCGACTACCTGGTGGAGACGCGCGGATGGAAGAACGGCGTGGCCAAGAGCGTGGCGACGACCAACCTGATCAATGCGCTGGCCGAGTACCACAAGGTTCAGCTGTATGAGACGCCGGTGGGGTTCAAGTACATAGGCGAGCTGATCAACGAGGACAAGATTGCGATTGGCGGCGAGGAGTCCGCGGGGTTGACGATTCGCGGGCATGTTCCGGAGAAGGATGGCGTGCTGGCGGGGTTGCTGGTGGCGGAGATGGTGGCGGTGCGCGGGAAGAGCCTGGGCGTGCAGTTGAAGGAGCTGTTTGGCAAGGTTGGTTCCTTCTATCCGGTTCGGGAGAACTTTCACTTGACCCCGGAGGTGAAGGCCGCATTCACTGAAAAGATGAAGGCCGATCCGACGGAGCTGGGCGGCCGCAAGGTTGCGCAGATTGTGCGGACGGACGGACTCAAATTGATTTTGGAGGACGGGTCGTGGGTTTGCTACCGGCTGAGTGGGACCGAGCCTGTGGTTCGGGCGTATACGGAAGCGCGCAACGAGAAGGACATGGAAGCTCTGAAGGCGGCGGCGGAGAAGTTTGTCAACAGCAGGGAATAGGGAACAAGGAAAAGGGGACCAGGGGATAGGGGACCAAGGGACTGATCAACTGGGATAGGGGTGAGACGGTGGATTTGGAGATGCAGGGTGCGGGAAAAACAGGGGGAACGACTACCGCTCCGCTGAGCCAGCGGGTTCTGGAATGGACGCAGAGGGCGTGGCGTCCGGCGGGGACCGTGGTGGCGGTGGGACTGGCGCTGCTGCTGACCTGGCATGTGATCAATGGGAAGGATGGGCTGCAGGTGTGGCATCAGAAGCGCGCGGAGGACCAGCAACTGCGCAAGGAGATTGACGATCTGCAGCATGAGAATGCACGGTTACGAGATCACATAGAGCGGCTGAAGTCCGACCCGGATGCGATTGAACATGAAGCGCGGGAGAAACTCCACTACGCCAAGCCGGGCGAGGTGATCTATACGCTTCCGGCACCGGCGGCGCAAGGCAAGTAAAAGCAGCTTCCAGCTTCTACCTCCCAGCTTTCCCGGGTCTTCCGGCGCGGCGGACGAGATCGTTCGCCCAGACTCAGGGCAGGCTTTCGCCCCACGTTCGAAGACCTGTCCGTGGGGACCCCGGATATAGCTCCCCTGGGAATCTAAAGGGCGTCGAGAGGCGGGCCGCCGGCGAATGTTGTAAATGCGTCTGAAGGCGTATTGACATTGTCATTTGCGCTATGTATACGTATCCAAGCTGGACAATGATATCGATCCCAGTCCGGTGATGGAATCAGACGGGCTTCCTTGAACGATGGCATTCCCCGTGCCTTCAGAGGAAGTGAATATTCCGCGGGCCTGTTGAGGCGCGTTACAGGTTTTCGCACGTTTCAATCTTCGATTCTTTTTGTCTATTCCTGCCGATGGATTTCGTATGCGGTGGACGGTGTTGGTCCTTCAGCAGGTTGTCACGAATTTAGCCGGAGCTTGGAGTGCGTCTCCAAGCAGCTGTGTCCGGCCGCTCGGGGATTCGCATTATCGATTCCCGGCGCAGAGAGATCCGGGGATTGTGGAAGCATTCTCCGGGTACATTGCAACTCATGTGACCTTCATTTGGTGTTGGAGGGGACTTGTCTCCCCCTTCAACACCATTTTTACTTGGTTGAGGAGGGCGGGAAATGAAGCGGAAGAAGCGCGGGGGGAACACCGTCGCCGCTGCGACCGCCAACGGCGACAGATCAGCCGCAAATGCAAGGCAGTGCCTGAGGAATCGCCCAAGCGTCCGAAAGGCGGCGAGGAATGCCCGCAGGGGCTAAAGCCCAGCTTTCTTATGCCGTTTATGGCACGACTGAAGTCGTGCCCTGACGCTTATCGACGCTTCGCGTGAGTTTTTCACCAAGCTGAGAAGGTGTGTGCCGGGTATGAATTCCCGGCCTACTGCCCGGAGGAGCTAGTACTTGCTCTTCCAGGCGTTGAGTTTTTGGATTTCTTTGTTGACCATCTCGTGGGGAAGCGGGCCGTAGCCCAGCGAAGCACAGTCTTTCTGCCCAGCGGTCAACACCCAGTTCAGCAGGCCGGCGAGGGCGGATTTTTTCTCCTGGCTTAGCCCGTGCACTGGCACAAGAAGCCAGGTAAATGTGCCGATGGGGTAGGCGTCCCGGTTCGGCGCATTGAGAATGGAAAGTTGAGAGTCCTTGTTGTCTTTCGGGTTGTCTTTCGCGGATGCGTGCGAGGCGGCGGCGATAATACCTGGCAAGTCCGCCTTGATGAATTGACCGGAGGGATTTCGCACGGCCGCATAGTCGAGCTGATGTTGAATGGCGTAGATCAGCTCAACATACCCGATGGCGTTTGGCGTTTTCTGGACCAGCGCGGCCAGGCCGTCGTTGCCCGCGGCCTCCGCGCCGACCGGCCATGCGACGTGGGCGCCCGAACCGACAGAGGACTTCCACTCCGGGCTGGCGAGGGAGAGAAAGCTGGTCCAGACATAGGTTGTGCCGCTGCCGTCGGAACGATGGACTACCGCGATCTCAGTATCGGGAAGACGCGCTCCGCGATTGACCTCGGCGATGCGAGGGTCATTCCATTTGCCGATTGCGCCGGAGTAAATGCCGGCCAGCACCTGGGGTGTCAATCTCAAAGTGCGGGCCAGGCCGGGAAGGTTGTAGATGGGGACGACGCCTCCCAAAACGGTGGGGATCTGGATGACCTCGAGGCCGGCGGGAGTGTTCCGGGGGGTGAGCGGCATATCGGACGCGGCAATGTCCACTTTGCCCTCGGCCAATTGCTGAATGCCGGCCTCAGAGCCGATGGCATCGTAAGCGACAGACATGCCGGACGATTGAATCCACTTTTGATAGAGGGGGGCGGCGAGGGTGCTGCCGGCGGCATGCAATGAAACGTGTGGGCCGGGAGTGGCAGCCGCCGCGGAGATGGAACCCGCAGCGCCGCGGTGGATGGCAACCAGCAAGCGCGCAACGATTTGATCGGCGAGGTCGTCGGTGATGCTGGCCGCGCGAAAGTGGCTGGGCGTGACCAGGTAAGACCAGAGGACCTGACCTTCCTTGCCCAGCAGTTCAACGGAGAGGTAGCCGTCATAGATCGTCTGGCTGGCGCTTCTGGAATGGGGGTTGAGCGAGATTGTGCCGGTTGCCCACATGCTGGAGGTTCCGCGCAGCGCGACATCCGCGTTCGACAGGCTCTCAACGACTTTCAATCCCCGACTCTTGTTCAGGCGATCGACGATTCTCTGGCGCAGCGCCTGGGCGCCGCTCCCATCGCCCATGGAGGCTACGTGTATGGTGCGAATGAGGTTCAAGGACGCATTGGTTTGCGCTGGGGCCGGGTGAAGCAGGGCCAGGATAACAATCAGGATTCCGCAGAAGAGGGGAGCGGTGCTGCCACAACGAAGGGAGCAGTTATTGGGTCGAGGTTGGACTGACCGCGATTGCATGCTTCGACGCGCCTCCACTTGCAGATTGCAACAGCCCTTGTTCAGCTTTGATGAAATGTTAGAGCAATTACGGAATTCACGAGGTCCTTTTGAGTGTATCGAATGGTCGCTATCGCATTACGCAGCTTTCAAAAATCGATGTGTGCACGCACGGCCGGCACGTAGACGGGACCGCGGTCGCGGTTGTATCCGGGATGGGCGATTTGCGATCCGCCGGCCATGGCGTAGAGACCGCGCCACAGATGGGCGTTGTAATACCACTCCACGATGTTCTCTCGCCCGTAGGTCAGGTTGCCGTCGCCGAGGAGGAAACCCAGCCCACCATAGTGCAAATAA
>JBEKZG010000117.1:0-8855 GCA_049510095.1 Occallatibacter sp. | reverse complement strand
GGCCTGTTGGCAGGCGCTGGAATGCGGTATTTTATGCCGCCGCTTTCTCTATGGTAACGGTTCGTGGGGGACGGGGCGGGGAATGGCGGCGGGCGGCACCTGGTCGAGCCCTCCGCGGGCGAATGGATGGCAGCGGAGCAGCCTCCAGAGAGCCAGGGCGACTCCGCGCGCCGGGCCGTGGGTGGCAATGGCTATCTGGGCATATTCGGAGCAAGTTGGCTGATAGCGGCAGCCTCCCGGATGAAGGGTGTGGATGGCTGGGGAGAGCCAGCGGCGGTAGAAAGCGAGCGTGGCGAGCAGAAGGCGCGTCATAGTGCGGGCTCAGCCGGGCGAGTTGCCCCGGCGGGAGACGGAGATGCAGTCTGAACCGCCATGCGGGCCGCTTCGGCTCTTGCCTGCTGAAGGATACGCACAATCTCGGCTTCAAGTTTCGCAAATTCGATGGTGAGCACGATGCGGCGAGGATGGAAGATGAGATCGCATCCTTGAGGCAGCAGCCCAACATGACGGCGCAAGGCCTCTCTCATGCGGCGCTTGATGCGGTTGCGGTCATGGGCCTTGCCCAAGACCTTTCCGGCGGTGAGACCAACGCGAGGGCCGGGGATGCCCTCGGCGGATTGCGGCGCGAGGAACCAGCTCATGGATGTGGATTGGCGCTTGCGTCCAGCGGCATAGGCGCGCTGATAATCGGCATGCTTTGCAAGGCGCGCACCGGTGAGGGATTGAAACTGCCGGGTGTGCCGAACCGCGTTGAGGGGGGTGCTCATGACTTTGCCGATAGAGTGTTCAGCCGGGGCCGGATGCGATGCGTAGCAGCTTCCGGCTGAAACGGGACGGCGGGAAGGAACTAGTCGCGGAAGCCGGCGCTGACGGTGACGCGCTTGCGCCCAATGGCGCGACGGCGGCTCAATACGGCTGCGCCGCTCTTGGTCTTCATGCGGGCGCGAAAGCCGTGTGTCTTGACGCGCTTGCGGCGGTTGGGTTGAAATGTGCGCTTGGGCATAAGAATGCGCTCCTGTTTCCTGTTAAGAATCTGTGCCTTGACGGCAAGATCCAAGTGTATCGCAGGTTGAGCCAGGAATCCAGCGGGAAGTGCGGGATTGAAGAGCATCAGGTGCTGGCAACCCCGCGGCATGAGGTTGCTTCAAACGGTAAAAGCCCGCGCCACTGAAGGTGAAATGACCTGTCAGTAGGTACCCTCAGAGACACTCTGGTAACCATCGATGGGGACTTTCACCATCAATGGTGCAACCCCGGAAGAGTGAACGAAAGATATGTTAACGAGGCATTGCAACGACCCCGAAATGTGCTAACATCGGGACCGTTCAACAAAAGTATCCCGCGTCTCAGTGAACGAAGTTTATCCACGCTCCAATGCCGAAATCTGGAGCAGACAAGCGGCAGTCAGGCACTCGGCAACTTCTACCAGGACGAGAGAGGTAACCAAAATCTCTCGCCGTAAGAGAGCCGTTGCTTAAAGACCGCGGACAAACCGTTCGGGCATTAAACAGAGGCCGCAGGCAAGGATCAGCTCGATGGCATTTGCAACTTCACCGGCAACGGTACTCAACCCCTGGCTCCAGATTCTGGCAGCACTCGAAAAGAAGGTCATCCGTCAGACCTTCGAGACCTGGCTTAAACCCACGCGGTATAGCCATGCGGCGGGGCGCACGCTGTATGTACGCGTGCCCTCGCCCGAGTTCCAGCACATCGGCGAAAAATACGGCGACCTGATTCAAGAGGCGATTGATCTGCAGGCGCTGGAGTTCGACGACGTGAGCTTTGTGACGGCGGAGGACGATCCATCGATTCCACCGCAACGCAAGGATGGAGGGTTCGGGCCTGTGCCGGCGCATGCGCCAACCGCGCCTCCGCCCGCGCCCGTGCGGACGCCAGAACAGGCGCGCTTCGACTGGTCGACAGCGGCACAACTGAATTCGCGTTACACCTTCGACGCAGTGGTGATCGGCAACGGCTACCAGTTTGAGCGCGCGGCCGCTCTGGCTGTCGCGGATAGGCCTTCGCGTGCCTACAACCCGCTGTTCCTGTATGGCGGCGTGGGTATGGGCAAGACGCACCTGATGCATGCGATCGGGCACGAGGTGAAGCGCCGGCAGCCGGTGGCCAGCATTTGCTATGTTTCGGCGGAGAAATTCACCAACGAAATGATCACGTCGCTGCGGAACGACCGGATGACAAGCTTCCGCGACCGGTTCCGCTCAGTGGATGTGCTGCTGATCGACGATATCCAGTTCATTGCGCAGAAGGAGCGCACGCAGGAAGAGTTCTTCCACACCTTCAACGCGCTGCACGAGAGCATGAAGCAGATTGTGATTGCTTCAGATCGGCCGCCGAAGGAACTGGCGGAGATCGAAGACCGGCTTCGGTCGCGGTTTGAATGGGGATTGATCGCGGACATTCAGCCGCCCGACCTTGAGACCAAGGTGGCGATTCTGCAAAAGAAAGCTGAGTCCGAGCAGGTGCAGTTGCCGACGGACGTGGCCTTGTTTGTGGCTTCGAATGTGCGGACCAACGTGCGCGAGCTTGAGGGCGCGCTGGTTCGGCTCATTGCATGGTGCCAACTGAACCGCATGGAGATCACTCTGGCTTCGACGCAGCAGTGCCTGAAGCAGTTCATCGACATGCAGGTGCGGAAGGTTACGATCGAGGCGATTCAGCGTACGGTTGCCGAGCAGTTTGGCATGCGGGTCAGCGACCTGAAGCAGAAGAACAATTCGCGCAATGTGGTTGTGCCGCGGCAGATTGCCATGTATCTGGCCAAGCAGATGACCGAGGCGAGCTTGCCGGAGATCGGCAGGCAGTTCGGGAATAAGCACCACACGACGGTGATGCACTCAATCGGCAAGATCGACGAGCAGAGGCGAACCGACAAGGACCTGCACCGGACGTTGAATAAGCTGCAGGAGCAGTTGAACGGCTAAGGACCAGCGAGTCAGCAGGTTAGCGAGTCAGCGGAGGCACAAAGAAGCCCATGTTGCGTTATTGCAGCTTGGGCTTCTTTGCGTTTGCTCAGAACTGCGTAAGGCTGAGCACGTTCTTGTCGGGGTCGTGGAACCAGGCGATGCGGGCGCCGCTGGGAGCATTCCAGATGGGACGCGGGCCGTCGTCATTGAGGCCAGGAAAGCGCAGGAATTCCACGCCGGCTGCGGTAAGCTGTTCCACGGTGGTTTCAATTGTCTCCACATCCCAACCGAGAATCGTGAAGGGAGCGGGCACGTGGTCGCGCACCGGAGTTACGCGCAGCATGGTTCCGTTGGCGTCGAACACCAGGGCGAACGGCTTTTCGTCATGGATAAGGCGAAGGCCCAGAATGCCTTCATAGAAGCCGCGCGCCTTCGCCGTGTCCGTCACGGGAATAAAGGCGACAACATTGGCCGTGCCAAGAATCGATGGTTGAGTGGATTGCTGCGTCACAGGCGTACCTCCGGAGGGTGTTTCAACCGGCGCAGTTATTTTGCACCGGCGCCGGTCATCAGGTCTATGAACATTTTCTGAAAGCGGGGAAGGTTGAGGTCGAGTTGCGCGTTGACGAGGCGGACGCCGGTGGCAGGTTTGAATTTCTCATTCCACGTAAGCGTGTCGCCGTAGCTGGGTCCATGGGAAAGATCAACGTCCATGTAGAGCTGCTTCTGCTTGGTGATGAGCGTGGGGTCAAGCCATGCGCAGGCGGCGAGTTCGTCCCAGAGGTAGTAGCGGTCCTGGCTCCAGGCGGCGATGTAGCGGGCAGCGGGAGTTTGTGATTTGCCGATCTCGTCGAGCATCTTCTGCGTGAAAGGCGCCTTGATGGAGACGTCGACGGTGGTGACGTCGATGCGGGGCCAGGCGGCGCGCAACACGATGTGCGCGGCTTCTGGATCGAACCAGAAATTGAACTCATGACGCGGGCTGGTGGCGAATTCAGGATCGTCGGTCTGCGGGTTGAGGCTGCCGCCCATGAGCACGATGCCTTGAGTGAGCGCTGCGAAGTCCGGGTCAATGGAGATGGCGAGCGCAATGTTGGTCATGGGACCGGCGGCATAGATGGTGACCTGGTGGGGATGCGCGCGAACCTGGCGAACCAGAAAATGAGCCGCGTCTTCGTCGATGGGCTTGAGAGCGGGCTGGCCTTCCGGCATGGGAGGAATTTCGTAAGGGCCGTGGTATTGAAGGTGATCGGGTGTGACAGGAGTGACGCCAGCAGGCGTTTCGATCAGCGTCGTCTGCCCTTTGCCCCATGCGCCGAGCCATGCAACTTTGCCATCCAGCGCCGAGGCAAGGCGCGTCTCCTGTTCGGTGCGAATGAGAGGGAAGACAGCGCCCCTGGCGAGCGGGACATCCGCGTGGCCGGTGAGCTCCAACATTCTGAGAGTATGGAGGGTTTCTTCGTCCCTCCAGCCGTCGCCGGTGACCATGGTGATGCCGAGGACTTTGACCTGCGGCGCCTGGAGCAGCGCGAGTATGGACATCTGGTTGGAGCCACCGGGGCCTGAGCCGTCTTGATCGATGAGGACAAGGCGCTGCTGGGCCCAGATAGTAGATGGGCTCAAGGCCGGCGCGAGGGCAATCAGAAGCAGGAGGGATGCGAATCTCATTGTTGGGTATTGTGGCATACCCAAGCCCGTAAACGCAGGGGGCGGAGAACCTATCTGCGGCCGAAGCCACGGGGCTTGGCGGGCGCTGTTACGGGCAGATGGGTCTTGCCTTCCGGATAGACCACGAGAAAGCGATCCTGACCCTCACCGGAGCTGGCGGTTTCAACGCCGGGGAGGTTGCGGAAGGACATATGCAGGAGGCGGCGCTCGCGGCTGTTCATGGGCGGAAAGGCGAAGGGGACGCCGGAGCGGCGCACTCTTTCGGCGGCGGTTTCAGCTTGCAGGCGCAACTCCTGCGCGCGCAGGGCCTTGTAATTGCCGGCGTCAAAGCTGACCAGGTCGTGCTCGCGCTGATCGAGGCGGAGAATCTGCGCGGCGATGGTTTCAAGGGCGCGGAGGAGTTCGCCGTTGTGCTGCGTGACAAGGGGCACGTCGGGGCCGGCCAGTTCGACGTAGATAACGCGGGCCTCCAGGCCTTCGGGGTCGCGCGCGCCGTCGCCGGCGGTGATGCGGTACTTCAGGCGCAAACCGCCAAGCTTATTGAGGGAGGCGAGGAAACCGGCTATTTTTTGGGCGGCTTGTTGCAGGTCGGCAATTGGCATGACAAATCAGTATCGCAGAGCGGGGCGGGGGATGGGTGGTTACCGGAGATTTTCTGGTGGGTTTTGGGTGGCGGGCGGGCCAGAATTCAGGAGATCCCTAGCAACGGAATGGTAACTTAGGCAGGAGCGATCTCAGATTTTCAGAGTCATATTCCCGCGGAGAATTCCGGCCATTCGCATGCGCACATTTCTTTCACTTTTTCTTCTACTAGTAATGGCTGGAGGCGCGTTTGCGGCGCACGCGCAGGGCGGGCCTCCATTTATTACGGACGATCCGGGGACGCCGGGAAACAAGCACTGGGAGATTAACTTCGGCTGGATCGCGGATCACAATCCGGCCAACGCAACTTACCAAACGCCCGATATCGACATGAACTATGGGTGGGGCGACCGAATTCAGCTGAAATATGAGCTGCCCATGGCCGTGGCTACCGATCCGAATAACACGACGCGGGCGGGGCTGGGCGAGAGCCTGCTGGGGATCAAGTGGCGGCCGTATGAATATCATCGGGCAGGCGAGCCGAAGAGCGATGAGAATATGCTGTTCTCGCTGGGGACGTATCCGCAGGCCTCCATCAACAATCCGACAAGCGCGGTGCGGCGAGGGATTGTGGAGAACGGGCCGCAGTATTATCTGCCGGTCGAGTTCACGGCCAAGGTTGGGCAAATTGATTTCAATGGCGAAGTGGGACATTGGTTCGGCAACAAGCTGGTGCCCAGCCGGTGGGGGCGCGGCCTGATTGCAGGGCACGAGTTCAACGACCGGCTTGAGCTTTACGGCGAGATTTACGATTTGCAGGATGCGAACCGGATTGGCATCGTGCCCAAACAGCGGGAGCTGACGGCGGATTTGGGCGGTCGGCAGAGCCTGAACCACAGCAATACGATTCGGCTGCTGTTCATGGGCGGACGGGCGATTCAAGCGGTGACGCGGCAGAACAGCGAGCCGAACTGGATTGCGTATGTGGGCTTCCAGTTCCTGCTGGGGCCGAAGGAAGTAGAGACGCCCGGACAGAATCCTTGAAGCAAGTCAGCGAGTTAGCGGGTCAGCAAGTCAGCGAGTCGGCGGGCCAGATTTGAGACAGGAAAAATTGCAGGCACGGGAACGCGGCTTTTGTGTGAGCGATGGGAGAATGTAGGTATGCCGATCCAGGAACCGATTGTGCTGAATGCTGCCCAGGCGCGGGTGCTGGGCGCTTTAGTCGAGAAGGAAGTTACGACGCCGGAGTACTACCCGCAGAGCATGAATGCGTTGATCAACGCGTGCAATCAGCGGTCGAACCGCGAGCCGGTAATGGACCTGGATGAGGATGCTGTACGGCAGGCATTGCACAGGCTGGAGGACCTGCGGCTGGCGGGGCGGGCACGCGCGGACGGGCGCGTGACCAAGTACGAGCACTGGCTGGGCGAGGCCTTCAACTTCAGCCGCGCGGAGACGGCGTTGATGTGCGTGCTGCTGCTGCGAGGGCCGCAGACTCCGGGCGAACTGCGCGGGCGGACGGAGCGGCTGCACCGGTTTGAGGAGATTGCGGATGTGCTGGCGGGCTTGCAGAAGCTGATGGAGCGGGAGCCGGCGCTGGTGGCGGTGTTGCCTCGGCAGCCGGGGACGAAGGAATCGCGATATGTGCAATTGCTGTCGGGGTCGGTGGAATCGGTGCGATTGGCTGAGAGTTCGTTGGTGAGGGGCGAGGCTGGTTCAGGGTTGGGTTCGGGGCAAGTTGAGGATGCGGGGCACGCGGAGCGTATCGCGCGGCTGGAGGCGACTGTGGCGGAGTTGCGGCAGGAAGTGGTTGTGCTGCGGAAGAAGATTGACGACTTGTTTGGGGATGGTTAGCGATGCGAAGGCTCTTCCACTGAAAATGTAACTTGGCGGTCCGGACGTTTAGACAAGAGATCGTAGAGATCATCGAAGTTGGCGGGCTGGGAACCTAAGGTCTGGTGGTTTGGCCAGATCGCACTTGTATCCCCGATCTGGAGTTCAAACTCGCCACCAACGACCACCGTTAGGCGGTTGTTTCTTCTCGACTCACTAATCTTGTTCTGTAATTCAGAGGAGGCAGATCGAATTGCGATTTGTCGTCCTGTCTCGCCGTTTAGCAGCACATAGTCAACCACTAGCTTAGTGACTGATAGCGAGATGAATTCCATGTGCAACCTCAAGAATCGTCTATCTTGAACTACCAGTCTCAGGAATCAAATCAACTCATAGCCTGCGAACCAGTAGCCGATTTCGAAGGCGGCGGTGTCTTCGGCGTCGGAGCCGTGGATGGCGTTTTCCTGTAGCGAGCCGGCGAACTTTTTGCGGATGGTTCCTGGGTCCGCGTTGGCAGGGTTGGTGGCGCCCATGAGCTTGCGCAGGTCGAGGATGGCGTTGTCCTTTTCGAGAACCAGGAGAACCAGCGGGCCGGAGGACATGAATGCGCAAAGGTCATTGAAGAAGGGCTTTTCTTTGTGGACTGCATAAAAGCCCGCCGCTTGGTTTTTGGAGATGGATGCCTTTTTGATGGCGACAATCTGGAAACCGGCCTTGTCGATTTCGGCGAGGATGGCGCCGGTGTAGCCGTTGCGAACGGCGTCGGGCTTGACGATGCTGAAGGTGCGTTGCGGCACTTGTGATGCTCCTTGAGGGAATTCAGTTTTCTCTTCGATTGTACTTGGCGGGCGTCAGCGCATTCTCAGGTATGGAAATCTGGAACTAACAGGCTTTCGACTGCGTATTGGTTCCCATCAACTCTGGAGGTACGTGTGTTCGGAGACAGCTACTCGCAACTGGAAAGGCTGGGAGACGCGGATGGATCAGTGGTCCTCAACGTTCTCGACGCCTATGGGTGGATTGTTCCAGCCGTGCTGATGACCATCCTGCTGCTCGGCGTTGTCATCTTGATCGCATGGGCGCTTGAGGAGCTGCCCTTCGAATTGCCTGTATTTGAAGGCATCGGCGGCATTTTCAAATGGAGCCGTGCGCACTTGGGACCTGCGAAAGACCACACCTCTGAAGGCTGAATGCCCATGATTTGCAACAAAAGGTAAGGCCCACCAGCGCGGCGGGCCTTTGATTCCGAAGCTAAAGACTAGAGGCTAGCCCTTCCCGATGACGCGGGCTAACGTTGCCCCGATTTCGGCGGGGGAGACGACTACGTGGATGCCGGCGGCGGTCATGGCCTTCATCTTGTCGGCTGCGGTGCCCTGGCCTCCACTGATGATGGCTCCGGCGTGGCCCATGCGACGGCCGGGAGGTGCAGTTTGTCCGGCGATGAAGCCCACAACAGGCTTCTTGACGTAATCCTTGACGAATTGAGCCGCGGCCTCTTCAGCGCTGCCGCCGATTTCGCCAATCATGATGATGGCTTCAGTTTCGGGGTCGTCGTTGAGCAGCCGAAGTGCGTCGATGTGCGTAGTGCCGATGATGGGGTCGCCGCCAATGCCAATCGCCGTCGACTGGCCGATGCCACGCTGCGTGAGCTGGTGAACGGCTTCATAGGTGAGCGTGCCGGAGCGGGAGACGATGCCGACCGAGCCCTCCTTGTGAATGCGAGCGGGCATGATGCCGATTTTGGCTTTGCCGGGCGAGATGACGCCGGGGCAGTTGGGGCCGATGAGGCGCGACTTGGAGGTCTTGAGCTTGGCCCAGACCTTGACCATGTCGAGCGTTGGAATGCCT
>JBEKZG010000116.1:0-8881 GCA_049510095.1 Occallatibacter sp. | reverse complement strand
TGTGATCTACGCTGGGTCGGTGCTGCCCCCGAAGGAGCGTCGGATCTGGCTAGATATGGTTGCCGAGGCGACCGATGATCTTTTGGACAAGGCCGTCGCAAACTGCGCGAAGCAAGGCTAAAGCGTGGTATGCGGGGGTCCGGGTCACGCATTTGAGACTTGGAATTCGAGGAGGGTCCATCACCAACCGGGGACGGCACAATTTGAACTGATAGGCTGCGTCTTAAACCTCGGCGCAAAAGTTAAGGGCCTCCCGCAAGCGGGAGGCCCAATTGGGAAGGGGTGTTGTGCCAAGCATATTGGGCCAAGGCCCTCAGAGTGGGACGTACCCCTTTAGATCTCGGACTCTCGTCCTGTTATGATGCTACTCTAGATGCTCACAGGCGTCAACCCCCTCGATCAGATCACGGCCGCCCGGCTCGTGGAGCTCCTAGCCCCTAGCACCCCATGGAATAGATCGCTCTGGAGCCTCAACACCGTACTGACGCTCCGAGAAATTCTGGAGGCCGCGGAGGCCAGTCGCGCCGGCATTCTAGGCGAAGATTCCCTCAAGAGGCTTGGTACCCTTGCAGTGCGTTTGGTCGGAAAGGATCCTGGAGTTCTAGACGCAGAAAAGCGCGTTCTAAATGACTCGCTCCACACTTCCCCTCGGTACGACGGTCTTGCCTACCACTCCGTTGCCCAATTGGTTGAAAGAATCGAATCAGAGTACATATTGCGGTGGGCGGCGGCTCTCGGCTCTAATCCCCCTCCTCAGCCGGAACGAACCGCCAGAAGCATTGCAGCATATCTCCTAGATCGCGGATTGTCTGGAGAATTGCTTTTCTCTTGGTTTACGAAATGGTTTTACCAAGATCCCGCTGAGTTGACCTTAGCTGAGATTCTGAATCTTTCCCAAGCCGAGTTAGTAGCGCGTCCATTGATCGAATTCGACGCCCTCGTTGCGTTCAAGAACACACCTAGATCAGCATCGGGATTCCCAAATGGATGGTTGAAATCAAACAAGCTGTCGAAGTGGCTGAGGGAGAATCAATTCACTGTAGCCAATGTTCGCCCGAGCGGTGGGTTGATCCTTAGGATAAGGGCGCGAGATGCAAACGGCGCCGCGCAATTGGCTGCCGAAAGGATCGATCATTTCGTCGCCAGATCGTCTGTGGCGACAAATGAGCCGCTTGTGCCCTGGCCGGTTATCTGGGTTCGTGGAGAAGCTGCCACGTTTCCATACGGGCCGCGCCCCCGAGGCGTCAGAGTTAAAGCTCTATACCGGGAAGACCAACTATTTAGTGAATCTGATAGCGCAGTCGATGCGGCCATCGAATTGCTGGCCCATCTGGAGATCAGTTCGGCCAGCGCAGCAATTGCCGGGGGATGGGCAGCGATCGAAGCTCTTTTGGCAGAACCAAACAATCGATCTGGCGCCGCCGATAGCCTCGCCTCAATCGTTGCATGCTCTTTTCCTCGTGCGGAGCTGACAGCACTTTCATACATCGCCGAGCGGACATGCCCAGATCTTCAGCCTCAGTTGCGGGAATGTACAGAAAATCGAGAACGCGCACTCGTTGTCGCGCGGTCAATTGTTGGTGGACACACCTTGAATCTTCGGCGCCACAGTGATCGAGCTGCGCTTTTGCGTATGCAAAAGCTTCTGCAATCGCCCTCAAAAACTCTCTCCGACATTCAGATTCACCTGGCAGACGCATTTTACCGCCTTTACAGGCAGCGAAATCTTGTTCTTCATGGGGGAAAGACCAATAGTGTGGCATTAGGGGGCAGTCTACGCACGGCATCCAAACTGGTCGGCGCCGGAATGGACCGAATCGCTCACGCATGGTATGTCCGGAAAATGCGTCCAATAGAACTGGCCGCTCGTTCCAAGTCCGCAATCCTTCTCGTTCCTGATGGAGACCCCCTCGCTTGCGTCAATTTGCTTGGGATGTGAATACCGAACCATGCAACTTCGCCGAGACAGTCCCCATCCTTCTTTAGGAGTACTCCCTTCCAATGACGCACCCTCGCAAACAGCCTACGCTCGTCCCAATCGCGCTCTCCTTTGCCTGCATTGCCGCGTATGCCGCCGAAACGCGCACATCCAATCGCACTCTCAACTATCATCTGTAACCTGTCACCTGTCACCTCCACCCAGCGGTTTGCGTACAATTACCCTCACTGAGCGCACACTGGTTCATGGAGCAAAGTGCGGAGAGGCTGCGATTCGGCGGGCAAAAAAACGCACCCCCCACCCCCCTCCCCCTCAAAAACGCCCTCCGGAAGGGGTCATGAGCCAAGCAAGTGCTTATGAATCAATGCCTTGCAAGTTCAACTCATGCACTCATCGGCACACAAAACCCATCAAAAAACGCCCATTTAACGTCAAATAACGGCGCTTTTGGTGTCATTCCGGGCTAAATTGGCATTGTTTCCCCCGGTTCGCCTCATGGCCGCTTCGCCGACCTAAAGCAAGCCGCCGCCGACCGCTCCCCGCGCGAGCTGGTAGGCCTTAGTCGTCCAGCCATTGCGACGGAAAAGAGTTGCAAGAAAGGATCACCCGCCGCGCATGCAACGCGCGAACCGCCCTCTCACGCTCCGCGCGAGCCAGCGTTGCGTCGTCAACCTCATCCTCTTCCATTTCGGCCTGAATCATCGCATGGAGCGCGGCAGCCACCTCCGCGGTGTTGCCGGGATGCGCTTGCTCGGCGAGTCTCAGGGCATCGGCGTCCGCCGCGATTTCGCTCTTCGGCGCAGGGCTCTGTCCGCGATCGGCCGCTTGCTGGGCTGCGGCGAACTGTGCGGTCCAAACCACCATTGCCCAAAAGATCCATTTATTCATTCCGATTCCTCTTGCCAGACCGGATGCGCGGAGTGATCTGGCATGAGTATGACAGAAACATGCAGCCCATCCAAAGTTATGCGCATGGCACGAGGGCAAGTTTTTGTCGATCGTGTTCTATCTCACTTCTGAATATTGAATTAGAGGTATGAATCGGAAAAGCGAAGCCTGAGCGAATTCTAAAAGCGGCGAAGTACGCGAACTGGAACGCGTAAGAACCGTCCTGGGCCTCAGGCAATTGGCCCGCCCACTGATCGGTTTCAATGCCTGGACTGACTGCAGTTTCCTGCTGTTCCCCGGACATCCCGATCAGGACAGATACACTGCCGTTTGGCGAGGTTACCATGGTGATCGCCTGGCTCAAACTTGGGCGCAAAACCATCTGCGCAAATAGGGCAACGATGGGAAACACCGTATCGCGAAGAAGAGCAGGTTTCTCGTGGGCCCGTAGAATCGCGTTTCAAGGTAGTTTAGAATGGCGGTCTGCTTATGGATTCCCCATACGCAGCGCCGCTCGGAGATCTTTTAGCGCCATGCCGAATGACTCAGTCATCTCGATCAAGAATGTCGATCACCACTACGGCAGCGGCGCTCTGCGCAAGCAGGTGCTCTTTGATGTTTCCACCGAGATATCACCCGGCGAGATCGTGCTGCTCACAGGGCCTTCCGGCTCCGGCAAAACAACTCTGCTTACCCTGGCGGGGGCGTTGCGCTCGGTTCAGCAGGGCAGCGTCACAATTCTTGGCCATGAGTTGAACGGCGCGGACAGTTCCCAGCTCGTCAAAATCCGTGAGGACATTGGTTTCATCTTCCAACATCAGAATCTGCTCGATTCGCACACCGCAATTCAGAACGTCGCATTGTCGCTGGGCGTCGGGCCGCAAGAGTCAAAGAACGAGGTACAGAGACGGTGTGCCGATGCGCTTGAAACTGTGGGGCTCAAGCACCGCATGGATTACTTCCCGGAGCATCTCTCCGGCGGACAAAAACAGAGGGTTGCAATCGCGCGCGCATTAGTGCGCAAACCGCGCATCGTCCTTGCCGATGAGCCCACCGCCTCTCTGGACCACAAGTCCGGCCGCGAAGTGGTAGACCTGATGCGGACACTGGCCAAGCAGCAGGGTTGCGCCATCCTGCTGGTCACCCACGACAATCGCATCCTCGATATCGCGGACCGCATCCTCACGCTCGAAGACGGGCGCATAACTACCTTTGCAGCCGGGTTGGCGGCAAATACCGGCCACTTGCTTACTGCCTTTGCGCTACTGCAGCGAAAGGGCGACCTGGTGAAGCACGTTAACGATCTTTCGGACAAACAGTTCCATGAGATTGTGCAGCAGATGACGGTGGAATTCGAACAATTCCTGGCGACCCTTGAATTGGGAAATCGAGATGCGATCGAGGCGTTGATCGACCAGATTCTCGATGCCGTTACCAGCAAGGTGAAGCTGATCATTGGCGCTGACCGGGCCTCTATCTTCGTTGTGGATTCCGCGCGCGGCATACTTTATTCCCGCATCGCGCAGGGCGCCGATGGAGCGCGCATCCAGATCGAGTTTCCATTGGGCAAAGGCATTGCCGGGCGCGTGGCGAATACCGGGAAGATTCTGAACATTCCTGATGCTTATGGGTCGCCCGACTTCAACCCGGCCATCGATCGCGAGACTGGATATCGCACCCACACAATCCTGTGCATGCCCGTGTTCGATCGCAGGAGAAACGTGCTGGCAGTAGTGCAGATGTTGAACAAAGCCGGCGGCGGTGCATTTACTGAAACCGACGAATCAAACTTCCGTGAATTCATTGAGCCTACGGGAGTGATTCTCGAGAGTTCGCTTCGCCTCAGACGTTAGCAGGCGAACCGCGCCAGGGTTTCGTCGAAATGTGTTTAATGGATTCATTGTGGACTGTGGGGAGTTTTGCAGGAGCTCTGAGTGCGTTTCAGAACATGCCGGTACAACTTGACACGGATCGCAGCATGAAGGAGACTTGTTTACCTGAAGAGGGTTGCAGGGTCATCTGTCGTCTAACCAAAGACCTGTGAACTTGTGTTTGAGCGCCCTTCCAGGCCGTATGCCGCGGGTCGGATTCCCCCATCCCCTGCAATCGTAATTCGTGATTTGAGAGTGTTGCCAAGCGGTTTTCAATCGAGGCGGTTCAGGCATTCCCCGCATTTTCTGAGCCGCTCGAAAGCCCGTAAATTCTCGATTGAGATGCTGGAGGCCGTAGATTCCCGCGACGGCGAAAGTTTTATCGTTCTGATGATTAAAGCCAATCTTCTGTTCTAAGGATTTATGCGAATCACGCGGGTCAGCCTGCCAATTATGTTACTCGCCTGGTATTTGAGCCTTCTTCACGCACAGGCCCAGCAGACGCCCCCCCTGTCTCTGTCCTTGCGTGATGCGGTCAGGCTGGCTCTTTCGCCGAAGGGAAATCTGGCGGTTGATGTGGCCGATCAGTCTGTGGTGGTAGCCCAGGCGAGATTGCGGGAGTCGCAGGCCACGGGCAAGCCGAACGTCGATTTTTCCTTCAACGCGGTGGGTGAACGGCTCAGCCTGGATGCGGCCGGCCTTGGGTCGATCAACGAGCCGGGCTTGATGTTTCCGAGAGCGGTGGGCCCGTTCGACATCCTGGAATCCCGGGTCCACATTCGGCAGAGCTTGTTCGACCAGGAAGACCTGAAGCGCAAAGAGGCCGCGCGGGCAGGGATCGTGGCCGCACAGACGGAAACGGACGAAGTGCGCGATCAGATCGCCGGACGAGTGGCGCGGCTCTATTTTCTTGTCCAGCGCGACGCGTCAGCTGTGGAGACGGCCCAGGCTCTGGTTGCGACAGCGGAATCGACTTTGAAGGAGATCGGCGATCACAATGCCGAAGGTCAGGCGCTGAGTGTGGATGTTTCACAGGCCCGGGTCGAAGTCGCCGCAGCCAAACAAGATCTGTTGAGATCCCGGTTGGAAAAGGCACGGGCGGAGATCGACCTCCTCAACGCAATGAACCTGGATCTGAACACTCCACTCGCCTTGACGGACCCGTTGACGTTTGTAACGCAGGATATGCCTCCGGCCAGCCAGGCCGTCTCAACGGCCCTCCAATCGCGCAGTGAGATTCTGGCCCTGCAAAAGAAATTGCAGGCGACGCGTCTCGACGATGTTGCGATCCACTCTGAACGCCTCCCCACTCTGACCGGTTATGCGAATGTCGGATCCACGGGAACCAGTCTTCCCAAATCGACGGATACGTACGACGCCGGCGTGACGCTGAATATACCGATTCTTGACGGAGGCCGACGGGAGTCGCAGCGCGCCGAGGTGACGGCGACGGCTCGCCAACAGGAGTTGCAGATGGCCCAACTGCGAAAGCAGGTGGAGATTGAGGTGCGTGAGGCGTTGCTCCAGATGGACCTTGCGCGCGGCGGAGTGGAATTGTCGGAAGCGCGTTACCGCGCGGCACAGGACGAGTTGGAGCACCGCCGGCGCCGTTATGCGCAGGGCATAGGCAGCCAGATGGACGTTAACAGCGCGCAGGCTAGTCTGGCAAAAGCGGCAGACGGCCGCATGGCGGCGCTGTTTGCCTGGAACGATGCGCGGCTGGATCTGTTACAGGCGCTGGGGGCGATTCGGACGCTCGCCCAATGACAAACATGGACTTTGGGAGCGACAACCGGCCGCGAGTGTTGTACCAGCAAACAGCCGGGAGGACGGCGTGATGAGCGGGAAATGGACGGATAACAAGTCCCTGAAGTGGATCGGAGTGGCCGCCGTATTAGCAGTGCTTTCCACCTTTCTGGTTTGGTATGTGGTGGAACTGCGGAACCCAAAACCGGCTTCTGCTGTTCCGTCCGCGGAAGTGACAGCCCGAGTCTCCTGTCTGGGGCGAATTCAACCCGAGGACGGAGTGATCCACGTCGCCGGCCCGTACATTTGGGGCGATTACCACCCGGCACGGGTAGAAAGCCTCAAGGTGCGGGAGGGCGACGAGGTGCGCAAGGGACAGGCGCTGGCGGTGTTCGTGGGTAAGACCAATCTGGAGGCCGGCGTGGCGCAGGCGCAGGCACAGAGTGCCAAAGCGCGCCTCCGTGTGGAGCAGGTAAGAGCGGGAGTCAGAAAGCCGGATCTGGCAGCGCAACAGGCCGAGATTGCCCGGCTGGAGGCAGAGGCACAAAACGCTCGGACCGAGCTTCGCCGCTATGAAGCGCTGCGCGCCACCGACGACGTTACAGTGGCCGAAGTGGAGGCGCGGCGCACTGCGGTCCAGGTGAGTGAATTCGCCGTCGAGGCAGCGCGGCATCGTTTGGAGAGCATGGGTGAAGTTCCGGACACCGATATACGAATGGCCGAGGCGGATCTAACGGAGGCTGAGGCCAACGAACAGCGGGCGCGCAGCGAATTCGAGGCCAGTACAATTTACGCGCCGGCGGATGGCAAGGTGCTGAAGATCAACGCGCACGAAGGCGAAGAGGTGGGAATATCTGGATTGCTGGATATCGCCCGCTCCAAACGCATGTTCGTTGTCGCGGAAGTTTATGAGACGGATATCGATCGGGTGCGTGTAGGTCAGCATGTCACCATCACCGGCGATCTCCTCGGAACCACTGTGTTGACAGGCGTGGTGGAGCGGATTGCGCATAACGTGAAAGATGCCGCGGTCATGCCAGGGGATACGGTCACATTCTCCGACAAGCGCATCATCGAGACCCTGATCCGGCTGGATCAAAACGAACCGGCGTCCAATCTGATCGGTGGCAGAGTCATCGTGGTGATTCAGACATGATGATCTTGGCCCTCGCATGGCGTCAGTTATTCCACCAGCAGGCGCGCCTTCTCGCAGCCATTGCCGGCATTGTTTTTGCCGTCGTCCTGATCATGGTCCAGTTGGGTTTCCAGGCCGCTCTCTACCAGAGCGCCACACTGCATTACGATCACATGACGGCGGACATCGTCCTGCTCAGCCCTCAGTACGAAGCGATTATGTACAACAACAGCGGCTTTCCCGAGCAGCGTCTGAATCAAGCGTACGCAGTGGATGGAGTCTCTTCTACACTGGCGGTGTACGGCAGTTTTATAGCATGGAAGAATCCCTGGACGCACAAGGAACGAACGATGTACATGTTCGGATTCAATCCAGTTCCCGGGTTCTTCGATTTGGGCGACATCAAGGATCCCGGCCCCTTGCTGCGGAGGGGCGACACCGTTCTATTCGACGACCTCTCCCGCAAGGAATATGGGGACGTGCCAACCGCCTTCAGGGCCGGAAAACGCGTGGTTACTGAAATGGTCGGTCATCGTGTGGAGGTGACCGGCCTGTTCAGTGCGGGTACTTCTTTCGGCATCGACGGCGCCGTGGTTATGAGCGACGCGAATTTCTTTCGCCTGCTGCCTGGACGCAGTCCTGAAGTGGTGAATTTCGGGCTCATCAAACTGAAACCGGGCTTCGACCCGGATAAGGTCCGTGCTGAGCTGGTCAAGGTACTGCCGAACGACGTCCGGGTGTTGACACACAGCCAACTCGACGCCAACGAGCGGGAATTCTGGTCGAGCAATACGCCCATCGGATTCATCTTCGCGCTGGGTGTGTTTCTGGGGCTGGTGGTCGGCATCATCGTGGTGTATCAGATCCTCTACACCGACGTTTCGGATCATCTGCAGGAGTACGCCACTTTGAAGGCGATTGGATACAAGGACAGCTTTCTGTTCGCCATCATCATCTGCGAATCGGTCATACTGTCTGTCTTCGGTTACATACCGGGCCTCCTCATCACGCTGTTGATCTACCATGTTGCCACGAACGCAACCTTTCTGCCGCTCCGGATGACCGCCGAACGCGGCATCGTGGTCTACCTGCTCACGATTGGGATGTGTGTTGTATCCGGCGCTCTGGCGCTGCGCCGGCTGAGCAGGGCGGACCCCGCCGAGATTTTTTGACGAACGGCGGAAGCCGAACGCAACTGAATGAGGGGCTCCTATGTTGTGTGGCGCCGCTACCCTGGCGGGGAAACGCCACTCACCTTCCTTCATGACGGAGGTGCATTTAATGGAAATCGAGCGGGCGGGG
>JBEKZG010000115.1:0-8968 GCA_049510095.1 Occallatibacter sp. | reverse complement strand
AGGTTGGTGTGGTTGAAGACGTTGTAGGCCTCAGCGCGGAACTCGAGCTTCAGGCTCTCCCTGGGAGTGCTGAAGCGCTTGTTGAGGTCGAGGTCGGTCTCGTAGAACTTCGGCGTGCGGCCAACGTTGTGCGGTGAGTTGCCGAAGGGGCTTGAAATGATGCCACCGGAGGTGGTTGCCGGCAGGGTGAAGGCCGCCAGGTCGATGTAGTTGATGGCGCCGCTGGCCGCCTGGTGGCTCAGGCAGGAGTGACCCGAGTTGCAAAGGCTGACCGGCATGCCGCGCGTGTAATTCGGGCGGTATTCGTTGGCTCCGCGGTAGGTTGCGGAAATCTGTGGCGAAACCGCGTTGGCGGAGTTCGGGGTATAGAGCAGGTCGAAGGGAGTGCCGCCCTGCGCGGTGTTGACGGCGCTGACCTGCCAGCCGCCCAGAATGGCATCCACGGCGGGACCGGAACCGGCAAGATACCGGCGTCCATTGCCGACCGGCAAATCGTAGACCAGGCTGGTGACGTTGGCTAGGGGCAGGTTGTAGTCTGATTGGCCGTATTCGCCCTTGAGGTTGTTGGCATCCTGGGGGGCGGGGGTGATGCCTTCGAGCGAGGCGCTGGCGTTATCCAACGCGTGCTCCCACGTGAAGGAGTTGAGCAGGGTAAGGCCGGCGACAAAACGCTGCTCGTACCGGGCCTGCAGGGCATTGAAGTGAGACCAGAAGCCGTTGAGGGCCTCGGTGATATCGCCGTTGACGAAGGTAGAACCTTCCTGCGTACCCCAGGTCGGATAAGGGCGGTTCCAACCTACTCCGCCGGGAACGGTGGTTAAACCGGCCGCGGGGTTCATCTGGTTGGCGTTTTCAAAGCCTTGCAGCTTGAGGCCGTGGTTGCCGATGTACGCAATGTCGAGGAGTGTGTTCTTGGCCAGGGACTTTTGCACGCTGAGGAAGAAGCTCTCGACGTAGGTGTCCTTGGTGTTCTGTGGGACGTACGTAACGTTGTCGGTTCCGGGGTTGAAGTTGGTCGGCACCACGAGGTTCGCCGGGTAGCCCTGATCCCATGTGGTGTAGCAGGAAGTGGCGGCCTGGCCGGCCGGGCAAACTGTGGTGGTTGCTTTGGTTGGATTGGGCTGCGTTACGGAGACAAAGAGCGCGTTGGGGGCGTTGATGGGCAGAATGTCGCCTGATCCGGCGCGGGTGTAATGGGCGAAGCTGGTGCCGTATCCGCCGCGGATGGCGATGGTCGGTGTGAGCGCATAGGCAAAGCCGATGCGCGGAGCGTAGTCGCCGATGGAGGGATTGACCAGGGTCTTGCCGAATACGCCTCCACCGTTATAGGGGGTGAGGAACGGGCCGGCGGTTGCGCCTGGAGTGATGGTCAGCATGCTTACCGTGGCGGGGTTGAAGTTGGAGAGGTTGTTGTGGGCCTCGGCATAAGGTTGGCCGTACTCCCAGCGCACGCCGAGGTTTAGGGTCAGCTTGGAGTCGACCTTCCAGTCGTCCTGGGCGTAAAGGTTGTCCATGTTCTGGAGGAGGTGAGCCTTGAAGTAGGTAGCAAGAGCGTAGGCGCTGGTGTTGCCGAAAAGGAAGTCAGCCCAGTAGTCCTCGGGGGCAGCGGTGCCCACGGCGCTGAATGCGCCACCATAGGTGAAGGAGCCAAAGAGGGGGTTCGAGTCCTGCACTTCCATCCAGATGTGCTCGTACTCATAGCCGAACTTGAAGGAGTGCTTGCCCTTGACCCAGGAGAAATTGACCTTGGGATCGAGGAGCGAAGGGTTCTGCCACTGGGGATTGGTGCTCTGGCGGCCGAAGGCGGTAAGGCCGGAACTACCCAGGCTGGTGGAAGACAGGCCGCCCGCCACGGTGGGGTCGGTGGGCAGGCCGGGGAAGGTGATGGCGTTGTCGCCGATGGAGAGCGAGTATTTGCCGGCGTCCGTGCCGGAGAGGCCGAGGCGCGCGTCAAGCACCTTGTTGGCGCCCATCAGGCGGGTGTAGCCGAGCGCAATCTGCTCATCGTGGATCTTGATGCGGCCGTTGGTCTGGCCGTCCAGGGGCAGAGGCAGCGTGGGGAAGTTGATGCCCGTTTCCTTACGGTCGCTGACCTTCAGGAACCAGGAGCTCTTGTCGCTCTGCTGATAATCGATGCGCAGATCGCCCTTGTCTGCGTTATCCGTGAAGGGCGCGTTGGTGGCGCAGTCGTTGGTGTCAATGCCGGAGGCGGCAATGCCCGCGGTGCCCGGCGCAATCTGGCACTGCGTGGGCAACAGGCTGAAGAAGCTGAGAACCTTCTGCGAGGTGGGATTGAGCGCCGAAGCGGGAATGGGCGAGTTAGCCGGGTAGGTAACGCCTGTGATCGGATTCTTGACCGCGACGGTAAGTTCGGGGCCGGAGAGGCCGACGCCAAGTTCGTTCTCCGTAGGAACGCTCAACACCACGGTGGGTGTAAGCTTCTGGCGGAAACCTTCGTAGTCGAGAAACCAGAAGAGCTTGTTCTTGACGATGGGTCCGCTAAATGTGGCGCCGAACTGATTGCGGTTAAAGCCGGGCTTGGGAAAGACGTGGGTGCCGCTGACGGCGTGATAGTAGCCGAAGGCATTGAGATCGGTGTTGCGGATGAACTCGTACAGCGTGCTATGGAATCCGTTGGTGCCGCTCTTGGTGGCCACGTTAATGGTTGCGCCGGAGGAGCGGCCATACTCGGCGCTCTCGTTGTTTGTCACCACCTGAAACTGGGCGACGGCGTCGGGCGTGGGCTGAATGATCTGGTTGTCGAAGCCCTGGTTGCTTTCGCCGTATGCGTTGTTGTCCATGCCATCGAGCAGGTAGTTGTTGAACATGCTGCGCAGGCCGTTGATGTTGTAAGACCCGGCGCGCACCAGGCTGGTGACGGCGGTGGTTGTTTCCTCAGTGGGCGCTTCACGCGAGCCGGTGACGAGGGCCAGAAGGTCAGAGTAATTGCGGCTGACCAGGGGCAGGGATTCGGTCTGATATCCGGAGATCGATTGTCCGCGCTCGCTGGTTTCGGTCTCGATCTGAAGCGAGACATCGCTTACCTCGACCGTGGTGGCAGCCGCGCTGCCGACCTTGAGGATCAAGTCGATGTGTGCGCGCGCGGCCACGGAGATGGTGATGTTTTTGGCCTCGGCGGGCGCGAATCCCGGTGCGCCGGCCTCAATGTTGTAAGCACCCACGCGAAGAGACGGGACTTCGTAGTCGCCTGATCCGTTCGAATTTACGGTAATTGTATTGCCGGTACCGATGTTGGTGACGGTGACGGAAGCGTTGGTAACTGCCGCACCGGTGGCGTCATGGATGGAGCCGATGAGACTGCCATCCTCATATTGCGCTCTTGCGTTTATGCCACAGACGGAGATCAAGAGGCCTGCCAAAAAGAAGGTTCTGCAAATACTCTGTATGTTCCTCATGGGTGCGAGGGTACAGGGGATCGTTGACGGCTCTGTGAATCAGGGGTAAACGCTGCGTGAATCGGGGCCGTTCAAATATGTGCAAAACTTGGGCGAAAATCGCGGAGATAACGCAAGTATTTGCCGCGGCTGTTTGCCCGCGTCTTCAGGAAGAACCGCGCTCAGGGAAGGTTTTGTTCAGCGCTTGTTGGCGAAGAGCCGTCCCGGATTGTCGCTGACGATGACCCCTTCGCCGTGCCCGCCCAGGTCGAGCATCAGCTGCTTAAAGGCTCCATCGTGCAAGACGTTGTCGCGAATGACGCAATTTCTGAGACCCTGGTAAACGATGCCGTAGGAAGGACTCCAAACTCCCTGGCCTCCGTCGTCGCGGCCTGCCTGAATGCTGTTGCCAATGCACGTGACTCCCTGGCATCCATCCATCAGAATCTGCGCGGAGTCATGGCTTTCGGGAGCGGCCTGTTTTCCGCTCCGCTTGACGAAGTTTCCCGTGATGGTGATTTGTGTGCAACCGATGGTGCTCTTTCTGAGAGCAATGCCGCAGGTTCCAGCCCGGTCGAAGAAGTTCCCGGTAATCTGATAGCCATCGCCGCCGGTGATCAGCATGTTTTCCGCGCCGTTCCACTCAATGCGGTTGGCGGTAAATGTGATGGATGCGTTTTCATGTCGCGCGGCAAACCCCGCCCCTTGATTGCCGGAAAACCAGTTATCGATCAGGAAGCCATCCCACCCGCGCAATTGAAGCCCGTCGCCCTTGTTGCGGCCCAGCATGCAATGGCGCACGCTGAAACACCAGACGCAAGCCAGATGCGCGCCGTCGCCGCTGAACCGCAGAACCTGGCAGCGCTCGATCCGAAAGCCATCCTCATGCTTTGGATAGGCCGTGCGGTCGGTGAAGATTCCGTGGATATTTTTACCCAGGCTTTGCCCATCGAGCGACAGTCCGTCGACGGTTGCGCCGCGGGCGTCTGTCAGATTCAGAAGGCAAGTGGCTTCCGCGGTGGCCAGGCGCAAAACGGAGCCGCCCGGTCCACTGTAATTCCACGCCGGCACACCGATGATGGCGATGCCCGGCCTCACATGGAGTTCGCGTGTGAGGTAAACGCCGGGCGGAAGAAAGACGCCTCTGCTATCGGGCGCGGCCGCATCGAAAGCTCGTTGAAGCGCAGCCGTGTCGTCCCTTTTGCCGTCACCGAACGCGCCCAGTTTCAGCACATCCAGGTACGCTCTGTCGGTGGCCGAGCCCTGTGCGGACAATGCAGCGCTTCCGAACAGAGCACCGGCCCCTCCGAGCATTGTGTTACGGGCCAGTTCCCGGCGATTGAAGAAGGTCTTTTCCTGATCTCCCATGGTCTTTCTCCTCGCCGGCAGCAAATTGTCGAAACGCAGGCGCTCGATCAGCCACCATTGTATCGCTGGCTTCGGGCCGTCCCGGAGTGATCCCAGACCTATGCCAAAGCCATCCCAGACCCCCTGAATTCGCCCTCTTCCGCTATGAGACAGGTAGACACTAGTGTGCCGTAAACTGTAGAAGCGCATGGGTGCAGCGGTTCAGCCGGTGCGTACATCGATAAATCGCTCGGGTTCCCTGGAGGCTATAGGCGCTATGAAGAAGATCGGTATCCTGTTCGGCATGGAGAACAGCTTTCCCGGCGCGCTGGTGGAGCATATCAATGCCCGGAACATCGACGGCATTCAGGCGGAGTTTGTTGAGACCGGCGCCGTGCATCTGGACAAGGCGCCGCGCTACTCGGTGATTGTGGACCGCATCTCCCACGACATTCCGTTCTATCGCGCCTATCTGAAACACGCAGCGATTAACGGGACCATCATTATCAATAATCCTTTCTGGTGGAGCGCGGACGATAAGTTCTTCAACTACACGCTGGCCGCGAAGCTGGGAGTGGCTGTGCCGGAGACCGTGATTCTACCGCATAAGAAACACCCCGAAGGTACGACGGACAAGTCAATGCGCAACCTCGAATATCCGCTGGACTGGGAAAGCGTGTTTGCCTATGTGGGCGAGCACGGGTTCATGAAGCCGGTGGATGGCGGCGGCTGGCGGGATGTGTATCACATCCACAATCGCGATGAGTTCTTTAAGGCGTACGACCAGTCGCGCGACCTGTGCATGCTGTACCAGAAGGCTGTGAATTTTACTGAATACTTTCGCTGCTACGTGGTGGGACAAAAGAAGGTCCACATCATGCCGTACGATCCGCGGAAGCCGCACCACGAGCGGTATGTGCAGAATCCGCCAAAGTACGACAGGAAGCTGCTGAAGCGCGTGGAACACGATGCACTGAAGCTGTGCCAGGCGCTGGGCTACGACCTGAACACGGTTGAGTTTGCCGTGGAGAATGGGATTCCGTACGCGATTGACTTCATGAATCCCGCGCCGGACGCGGGGCTGGAGTCCGTGGGGCCGGCGAACTTTGAGTGGATAGTGCGCGAGGTTGCGGATCTGGCGATTGCGAAGGCGAAAAAGGCGCCGCATGTGGTGGAGCTGCGGTGGGCGGCGTTTCTGGGGGCGGAGACTAAGCCGGTGAAGTGGAGAAAGAAGCCGTCGGCGAAGAAAAATGCCGCGGAAAAGACTGAGGCGGCTGGCGTTTCAACTTGACGTTTTGTATCCTACGGGATACAATCGGATGATTGAAATTATCGAGTCCGATGTGTTCGCCAAGTGGCTTCTCGGGCTGCGAGATCGGGAAGCCCGAAGAGCGATCACAGCACGCGTGCAACGGTTGGCTCTCGGAAACCCAGGGGATGTGAAGCCCGTTGGCCACGGCATCAGTGAACTTCGAATCCGTTGCGGGCCTGACTATCGCGTTTACTACATACAGCGCGGAAGCGTGTTGATCGTTCTTCTCTGCGGCGGCGATAAGAGCAGCCAGTCTGCCGATATTGAGAAGGCTCAGGCAATTGCCAGAGACTTGGAGGTCTAAATCATGGCCGTTAAGACGTACCCCTTTGATGCGGCGCAATATCTCAATGACGAGGAGGATGTCCTTGGCTATCTCGACGAGGCCATGAAGATCGCCCAGGAGGACGGCAACCCAGCCTTTCTTACCGTAGCGCTTGGAACAGTGGCCCGCGCGCGCGGTATGTCGCAGATTGCCAAGGATGCTGGACTTTCCCGCGAGAGTCTTTATAAGGCACTCGGATCTGAGGGTAATCCGGAGTTTGGAACAGTGCTGAAGGTGTTGCAGGCGCTGGGGCTGAAGCTCTCCATCCAATCGCAGGGCACCGCGGCCTGAAAGGCGCGTGTGGCTCACGCTGTCTTGCGAAACGTCAGGTTATAGCGATACGGCCCGGCAAACGGATGGTGCCCTGGCTTCAGCGGCAGCACACCGTGGAACCGCATCCGCGACGGGCCGCCCCATACGATCACATCCCCATGCTCCAGCAGGATGCGCTTGGTTGCATCGGTTCGCTGTAGCCCTCCCAGCAGGAAGACGCATTCAAGTCCAAACGAAACGGAAACGATGGGCTGGGTCAGATCGCACTCGTGCCGGTCCTGATGCAAGCCGAGTTTCGTGCCTGCTTCGTAGCGATTGATGTGCATCGCGTCGGGACGGAATAGTGGAAACCCTGACCGGACGGCGCAGCGGACGGCGAACTCCGCGAGAACCCGCGGAATCGGCGGCCACATGCGGTCCCGGTGGGGCTTGTCAGGATCCCAGCGCCGCTGGAAGGCTCGCTCTGTCCCGCAGTCGGTGACCATGACGGACATGGGCAGCCCGCTTGGCGTTGTGGCATGGCGAAGCGGCGCGGCCGTTATGACCGACTCCATGGCTGTAAGGAACTCCGCGTCCTGGGTCAGTGCCAGGCCTCGCATCAACACAGCGCCTGGGTAGATCTCCTCGTAGGTAGGCTCGACAGCGAGTTGGGAAAAGAGGTTCATCGCTCAATCGCATCATAACGCGAAAAGCGAATAAAAGGCGAAATTATTTGTCTCGACAAATCGCTCAAGGACCAAGGGGAACCCGGCACAACGCCGGAACAGCAAGGCCGCTATTGCTTTTCTCCAGTGAATTGAATCACCTGCGGATAATCGGATCGAACTTCCAACCCGAATGCCTTCCCATCTTCGTCACCGGGCTTGAGACGCGCAATCATTTTGCCGCCCTTTCTCTGTCGAAGAGTCAGTTGAAAAGTGCCTTCGCCGCGGCTTGACTGGGCGGAGAAATCGGGAACTTCGATTTCAAATGAGCCGTCCCGTGCGGGTGTGACGGTTCCGGCATCGATGGACATGACCATTCCATCTGCCACTCCGAAAAAGTCATGGGTCCAGAAGGCCAGGTATTCAACGTGAACCTCCACGGCTTGGTCATGGGGGATTGAATCGTCGGAAATTTGACCACGCAATCTGACCTTTTCGGCTGGTCTGCAAGTCAGCGATTGCGCCGGGGTGTCCTTCGGCGCCTTGACTTCGATGATTTCAATCGCGCATCCCGGAAAATAGGAAACGATTTTTTACGTTCGCCGCAGGCTTTCCATCCACTGAGGCAGCTATCTCATAACTCGTCATCCCTTTGCTGGTCTTGACGAACTTCCCGTATCCCCCGAACAATCCGGTCATGAAGTAATTGATCTGACCAGCCTCCGGGGAGACGTCCGCAGGCAATGAGAGGGTGATCGTTGGAAGTTGCACGTTGGCGTCATCCTGACCAAACGCTGCGGGCAATGCGGGAACGATAAAAGCGAGGCAGAGCCCAATGGATTTCATCATGCGGAACCCCTGACTGGAAGACGTTGGCTCCCGGCAAATGAGAGCGAGAGTGCGTTGCGCTTTCGTGCTTCAACAAGAAGGATACGGCGATCGAGGCCGGTTGTGCGGAAAACCTGGCTGTCTGATCTCTAATCCCTGATCCCTATTCTCCGTCGTCTACAATTGCCCCAAGCCGTTGTCCCCAGGAGCCATGTATGCGCCCATCGTTCTCACTCGGTATCGAAGAGGAATACCAGACCATCGACCCGGTGACGCGGGATTTGCGCTCACATCTGCAAACCGAGATGCTGGCGCATGGCAAGGTGCTTTTGCAGGAGCGGGTGAAGGCGGAGATGCACACATCGGTGGTCGAGGTGGGCACCCGCGTTTGCCGCAACATCGACGAAGCGCGCGAGGACATCTACGAGTTGCGCCGGGGGCTGATCAAGCTGGCGTACGATCATGGGTTGGTGCTGGTAGCCGGCGCTACGCATCCTTTTGCCGACTGGCGGACGCAGGAGATTTATCCCGACCCGCGCTACCACCAGGTGGTGAAGGATTTGCAACTGGTAGCGCGCGCCAACCTGATCTTCGGCCTGCATGTGCACGTGGGTATTGAAGACCGCGAGGCGGCGATCCGCATTATGAATTCGATGCGTTATTTTCTGCCGCACATTATGGCGCTGGCTACGAATTCTCCGTTCTGGCTGGGCTTGAACACGGGCTACAAAGGTTACCGCGCCAAGGTCTTCGAGAACTTTCCCCGCACCGGAATCCCCGATGCTTTCCAGAGTTACTCGGAGTTTGAGAACTATGTGAGTCTGCTCGTGCGGACCAACTGCAT
>JBEKZG010000114.1:0-9004 GCA_049510095.1 Occallatibacter sp. | reverse complement strand
AACCCCTCGGTTTGAAGCACGATAGGCTTTTTCGTCATCATTGCAGGCCCGAACTGCAAAGCAAGCCGCCATAAAGCCTTGGTTGAAGACGGGATTTGTGAGAATCGATGGAAACTGTGTTTCTCTGATTCGAGATTAGCTGTGACACGGCGCCTGTCGAGCGCAAATCCAACCGGGACCCTGCCTGGTGTGATCATGCTCATTACACGAAGCGCGCCGATCCCTCCGCCGGTGTTGCCACGCAGGTCGATGATGAGGCTATCGATCGCACCCAGCTTCTCGACGGAGCGGGAGATCTCGTTCGCAACCTCTACCCCGATCATTCCCGGGAACATTGCAATCTTTAAGTAGCCCAACCCGTCACCAAGCTGCCGCGCCTCGACGAGCGTGGGCTCGATGAAGTGGAGTTTCTTCCCTTTGGGCCGCGCTACCTCGACGGAAACAGTGCGTCTCTGGTCGCTTCTGTCTACAAATTCCACACTTGTTTGCTTACCCATAGCGAATACGGGATGTTCCGGCGGAGTAATCTCCCGGTCATCGACACTGAGAAGGATGTCGCCAGGTGCAATGCCGGCGATCGCTGCTGCTCCTCCTGCGTGGACATCCTGAAAGATCCAACGTTTTCCATAAGGTGTTTCGTCTTCAAGGTAGGTTGCGCTGAGTGCGGCCCGGCTCGACGCTCTGCGGGCACTGCTGTGAAAGAAGCCCAAATGGGACGTGTGCAGTTCCGCCAACAAATCACCCATGGCCTTCTCAAATGCGTCCGCAGTGCCTGCGCTCTCGATCAAAGGCCGGTGCCGCTCCACTGCGACCTGCCAATCGCCGGTCAGCTTTTCAGGCGAATAGAACCGCTTGCGCAGAGCCACAAGGACGTTTTCGAGGATTGCGTGCCGGTCACGCAGTGAAAGTTGAACAGGCAATGTTGAGCTCGCAGCCGGGTTCAATGTCATCGGGTGCTCCTGGACGAATTTGTCGATTTTGTTTCGCCGAACAGACTGGCGCTCGGTTCGCCGTCGAGTTGGAAACCGGCCCAGTAGTACGGTGGCGCGCCCGTCTTGAGCATTTCGAGCTGTGCTTGCCTGAGCGCCTCTGCCTTTCCCTCGTGGCGGCCGAGGTGCTCGTAGAAGTTGGCCATCAGTTGGGCGGTCGCATGATCTTCAAGTTCCCAAAGCGTTGACACGACGCTCTGAGCGCCCGCCGCAACGAATGCATTCACGATGTTCTCCACGCCCTCCTCGCCCACTGGCCCTACGCCGGTGTCACAGGCCGAAAGTGTTACAAGGTCGGCATTGAGGCGGAGGTTTCTGATCTCGCGTACCTTGAGAAGGCCGTCGTTCTTGGCCGGATTCTCCGGAGCGAATACCAGCGCGGAACGATCCGAGATCTCGGGATCAACATACCCGTGAAGAGCCAAGTGAATAACGTTGTATTGGCTCAGCGGAAGCTGCTCGAAGTTTGTCTCCGTCGCTTTCGCGCCCAAAAGAATGGTGCTGGGCTTCGGGAGGTCGGTTGCGATGTTCTCAACCTCGTGCTGGCTCTCGGGCAGCGCGACAAATTCACGCCGTTCGGGCCCAGAAATGGCCCTGCTAATGCGTGCGAGGAACGTGGTCGGGGGAGCTTTCGATGTCCATGCCGCCACTCCGATATACGGAAGGTCCTTTCGAAGCACCTGATCGGATCGATGCCTCAGCATGTTCAGCACGGTTCCAGCGCATCTCGATGATGTTTGCATTGAAGCGGACGTTGCTCCAGACAACGTGCATCGCTTCCTGTTCTCGGAAACCACTCATGAGAAAAAAGTCGTACAGCGTGCTATGGTACGGCGAACAGATCGCATGGAGCTTCGACAATTCGTCGTCTTCATAGATGTTGACTTCCTGCTCAATGAAGCGCGGGTGGTCATTCTTGCCAATCAGTTTCGGCATTCCCTGGGCCTGGAGGAAGGTCAGCACATCGGCGAACTTGTTGTGCACCGTACGGGGAGAGAGCTTCTTGGTATCGCGCAGGAACGCAGCGAAACGCAGGAGGTCTTTGCGCTCAATCTCTTCGAGAAAGGTCTTGTCGCAAGACTCCAAAAGGTAGCGCAGGGAGACGCGATACCCCAGCCAAGTTTTTCTCTGCCTTGTGATTTCAATTTCCTCGAGAAAATCGTCTACCGCAGACCGAATCCGAAGGCGGGAGTCGTCTTCGATGGGGTTCGAAACAAACAGACCTGCCGCGGTCGCGTCCAGCTCTCGTTGTTTTCGGACGCGGCTGTTGTATGCAGAAGCCGCGTCATTGCCGACGGACATGCGTCGGCGTTTTCCATCTTCGTTCCAGTCGAGGTAGTAGGCGCCTTCCGGGTGCTTTTCCTGCAGGTCATTCACCATCACCCAATCAGGCTTGATGCGGCCGTTGGGGCTGATGATGACGGGGCAATAACGTTTGCCTTCAGGGGTGTCGATACGCTTGGTGATATTCACCTGCATGGGAAATCTCCCGGCAAAGTGGTATCACTCTTGGTATCACCCCTCTGTTACTCGGTCAAACTTATTGAAGAGAAAGAGGTTAGATGGTCGGGGCGGAGGGATTCGAACCCCCGGCCCTCTGCTCCCAAAGCAGATGCGCTACCAGGCTGCGCTACGCCCCGACATCCCTTCGATTGTATCGTGAATTGTCTTCAATAACCCACAGGGGTCGCGGAAGTGAGGGCGTGACCAACCCAAATAAGCAGCCAGATTGCCAATGCCAACGGGATGAAGAAGATCAGGGCCAGCGCCCCTGCGAGCAGCAGCAAAAAGATCCAGTCCTTTTGGGTGTGGCGCTGCGGTTCATCCAGGTGAAGGCAGAGCAATTGGTAGTTGCGGCGGTTGGGCTTCCAGGCGACATCAAAAAAATCTCCAAGAACGGGAATGGAGCCCACAAGCACGGCAATGCCGAGGTTCGCAGCCATCCGCACCAGCGTCACGTACGGTACGCCGCGAATCCAGGCGGCCAAAGGGATTATCACCGAGAGCAGCCCCGCCAGCACGTCGCCTAATCCGGGAACCAGACCGATGATCCCGCCCAGACCGAAGCGGATGCCTGTGCCGGGGACGCGAACTGCCTCATCGAGCAGGATTTCCAAACCATGCAGAGTACTGTCGCGGAACAGCCACGCACCCTGGTTCCAACGGTTGGGCCCCAGCAATTCACCGACTGGGGGAATGGTCCTGTCGCCGGGGGTGGTGCGCTGCGAGATTTGGTTCGGGTTGGTCATGCGGGCTGGCTCCAGTGTGGGCCGGGCTTTCTATCTTGGTTCGATGCTACAATCTGAAGGGTACATGGCGGCTATAGTTCAGCGGCAGAACGCCTGACTGTGGCTCAGGATGTCGTGGGTTCGATCCCCACTAGCCGCCCCAGCTGAAATAAAGAACTTAAGGTAAAATCCTTCCTGTAGCGTGCAATGGAATGTTGCACATTCGGGAGGGAGTTCGATGGCATTGAAGCTCTATCGGCGGCACCGAAAAGAGTGCAAAGCCGGATACCCGGAAGACTTCAGAAATGGCGAGTTCGAGGAGACCCGCAAGAGCTGGAAGCGTTGCGCCTGCCCGATCCATGCATCAGGTACCCTGAAGGACAAATTCAAACGACAATCGACAGGCCATTGGGAGTGGGACATGGCCAAGGCGGTAGTGGCTCAATGGGAGGCAGCCGGCTGCTGGGGCGATCCAACTCCCCGGGAAACCGTTCAGTCCTCCGGCCAGCCCGCTGCGGCTCCTGCCTCCGCGCCGGCCATTACCATCATGGAGGCCACGGAGGCCTTTCTCTCCCGTTGCCAGAACCGGGGCATCCGGCCCAACACGTTTGCCAAATACCGCACCTTCGTCAACCAGCTCAACACCTATGCCCAGCATTCGGGATATATCCGCCTCGACCAGCTTACGGTCGTCGATATGGATCGCTTTTATGCCTCGTGGAGCGACGGTATCAACGCTATCTGCTCCAGGAGAAATCTTGCACCCAGTACTGTCGAGATGCGATTCTCAGCCTTGCGACTCCTGTACAAGCGGACGCTGAAGCGGAAGGAGCTCGCCTTCGAGGATCTCATCATTCTCAAGGTGCCGCATAAGCTGCCGACGGTTCTCAGCCAGGAGGAGGTTGTTCGGCTGATCGATGCCGCACCCAACCGTCTGTACCGCGTCCTCCTGTGTCTGCTCTACGCCGCCGGAGCACGCAGGGCGGAAGCGGCGCGGATCAAGGTGCAAGACATCTTTAGCCAGCGCATGGTGCCGCCACGGCAAGGGCGCGAAGGACCGCGATGTGCCACTTTCGCCCAATCTGATCGAGGAGGTGCGCAGCTGGTGGCGATGGAAGATGCCTCAGGGCTACCTCATTCCCAGCACCGAGGGCCAGCGGTGAACAGGCCAGCCTATCTCCAACAAGACTGTCTGGCACGCATGCCAGGCAGCAGCAACCACCCAGCGAAAAGCAATGATAAACCCATAGCCAACTTCCTGACCCGATCGCGCCAGCGCCTTCCTTCAAACCGTTCTATCCGACCTGCTCCGCGCCCGCTACTTCTACTCGTCACGCTTGATTCTGCGGAGCAGCTCCGCTAGAGTCCTGACGTTTTTCGTCCACTCGCCGAGAACGCCGATAGACTTCAGTAATTCGATTGGCGTCTTGGGCTGTTAACCGTCAATCCAAGATCACGCACTAAGATTGGTGGACGATGGCCAATCTTTCAACACCTATCCGTATCTCGAAGTCGTCGCCTTTGTCCTGTCTGGCAGGACGCCCTAGGTCGAGTCGTGCGCACCGCAACGAAGAGTGATGAATTGAATAAACCGGTCGAGGCGAACCGTTTACTCGCACTTCCATAGAGATGAACGAGATATCGTGCCTGATCAATCTCTGACCTGCAACGAATTTCGGGTCTGCTAGACGGCGCAACATGGTCGATAAACTCGTTGGTCCGGCTCGATGAGCATCCTCGCTGACCATGAGAGAAACTCGCGCGTTTTGTTTGACCAAGAAAGGAGCGTCGGAACGCGGTAACCGGCGCGCGGGCGACACGGATACCCGAACTGATCCGACCAGCGAAATCAGCCTTCTTGCCGGCGCAATGGTAGTCCTCAGAACCTGGATGATTGCCAGAAGCACTTGCTTCACTCGAAACTGCAAGCGAACCATGGACACAATTTCGTTGACTGTAAAGACACCGCGACAGCGCTGAACGGAGTGCACTCAAAGTGGCTCAGAATGGCGCGCTGATGACGGGCATACGTATCTTTGTTATAAGGCAGAATCTGGACTCCAGTTGGATTGACGCCAATCTGGCGCGCAATGTACGCCATTTCCGCCTGCTGAAATTGCCGTGCAAAGAATTTGCGCCTTGAAATAATCTGCTGTAACCAGGACGCACACTCCATTGGTGGGAGCGCAAAGATCCTCCATTGCATCCTTGAGCATCACGAGTAAGGAAAAGAACTGCTTGCGCTCCGCGCCGTTGGATACCGGCGGAGGTTCGAATGCTTCCTCCTCCACGGTGCTGAGGATTTTCATTCTCGCCATAGAGTGATCTTTAGCGACTACGGCCTAATGACCTCCGGGAGGGGGATCAAGGCTAAAGTCAGCTCGTCTTCGAGCTTCTGCCGCATCTCTGCCGGGCAAGATCCGACGAGAGTTTTGTGCCGTGTGTTTAAACTCATCCGCCAAAATCCATTCTTGAGACGTGTTGACGGCGCGAGGCCTTGTGTCTGTCAGGCCTTCAGTGGCAGCTTTTCAACGATCTCTCCCAGACTGGCCGATTTCGGCCCTATGAGAGCAAAAACATCCGGGGAAGTGATACTGCCTCTCAAGAATAGAAATCCAAAGGCAATTCCTCCCGCGCCTAAGGAATCGGGAGTTGCCGCCGATGTATAGATCTGAGGCACAGATTGGCAAATCCGCTTTACTGCCGATGAACAGTTCGGGATACAGAAAAGCATCCTCTTGTGAGTGCGTGAGTGACGCGCGGCAAATGGAACGTAGCCGGGAAGTATCCGTATTTTGCGTCGTCGAGGGATCTTGTTAGGCCAATCAGGCTTGAATAAAGCTTTCCCAATCGATGCGAAGGGAGAGAGACATGAACTACACAAGTCGGGCTGTGATTTAGCTCAACGAACAACTACGACGCGGACGAGGCGGCGATACGTCCCTGCAACTTCTGAAACGCGGTTCGTGCCGCGTTTCCTAAACAGGCAACTTCCATTACACCCTGACTCCCTGCGAGTCAGCCATTCATGGCGGAGGATAGCAAAATGTCTAAGAGGCAATCTACAACTGTAGCAACGACCCGTAAAGGTGCTCTTGCTGCAAGATCCACAAGCATCCGGAAGGGTTGCGGCAGTCTGGCATTCCTCCTGGTATTTTTGCTGGCGGCCATGAACACAGCCAGCGCGACCCCGGTAACCACCACCACAACGCTGAAATTGGGGCTGACAACTTCGGCGGGAACACCGATCACCATCTCGGAGCCCTATGGCACCAGCGTGACGCTCACCGCGATCGTGACGGGAACGGGTGGGGCTGTAGGCACGGTGGACTTCACCGACTCTAACGGCGCAAACCCGTCCTCGATCGGATGCGACAGCGTCAACGTGGCCTACGGGATAGCGAGTTGCACCACCTCGACGTTGCCGGTGGGCGCCAACATCCTGAATGCCGCCTTCACTCCGACAGATAACACCGCCTTCGCGGCCAGCGACACCACCGCAGCCATACCGCCGATGACTTACACGGTATTGACCACCAGCACCACTACTGCGGTGGGAATCGGGCTGGCAACTGCGCCGACTCAACTGCTCACCAACGGCAGCGAGCCCTATGGCACCAACATGACGCTTACCGCGAAAATCACGTGCAACTCGGCCACGTGCACCACGGCGGCCGGCACGATGACCTTTACCTACGGTGCAAGCCCGAGTACCGCTATTTGCACGAATGTCCAGGTGGTCAGTGGATCAGCGCAGTGCACCACCGCAACGCTGCCGGTGTCCACCAACGAAACTCTGAATGCTATCTTTACCCCGGGTTCAGCCGCCTTTGTCTCCAGCAACACACTCGCTTCACCGCTGGCTTTCGCGGTAACGGCAGCACCCACCACCACAGCTCTGGGATTCTTCCCGGTCTCCCCTCAGACCTTTGGCACCAGCGTCACGCTGACCGCGACAGTCTCGTGCGGTACGCCATCGGCCACGTGCACCACAGCGGCAGGCACGGTGAGCTTTTCCTACGGCACAAGCCCGGCCATCCCAATTGCCGCATGCAGCGGCGTCAACGCCGTTCAATTGAGTTCTGGAATAGCGCCCTGCACCACCGCGACGCTGCCGCTTGGCGTCAACACCGTGAATGCGGCGTTTACCTCAACTTCAAGCTCCTTTGGCTCCAGCACCGCCTCACCGCAGTCCTTCCATGTAACCGCAAACGCTCCGGCGGTCACAATCGGCACCTCGTCGGCCGCCCCGGTTTTTGGAACAGCCGTGACGCTGACCGCGGGTGGATTACCCGCAGGCGCGGGAGCCCCCGTGTTGACGGTGGGGGGAACCGCAGACGCAGTGACATTCCTCTACGGAACCAAATCTCCGTATATCACCCCGGTGGTATGCACCAACGTAGTGACCATCGGCGCGGGGGGAGCAAGCTGCACCACGTACATGCTGCCGGTGCAAGCCAACTCTGTGGTGGCCGTCTTTACTCCCGGAACGGCGACGGCATCGGATTACACCTTCCCTGTCACTATCCCGGCTACCACTTCCTTTACTAGTGCCACTCCGGTTACCGTGACGCCAACGGCAGCCACTCAGTCAGTTACACTGACAGCGTTGCCCTCCAACTACACGTACGTTGGCGCCGTTGTAACGCTGACCGCGACCCTTGGCGTTCCGGCCGCAGCGGATCAAGGCACCGTGGCCTTCACATTCGGAGCCCCCGTAGTAACAGGAACTACCACCAAAATCTACACAAACCCAACAACCGCAACCACCTCTCTGTCATGCGCCACTCAGCCCATTACCACCAACGCGAATGGAGTGACAACGGCAACCTGCACAGCGCCTGCCGCACTTACAGCGGTAACAACCAGCACCTCCTACAACCTCCTGCAGGCTGTCTATACCCCCAAGACGACCGGAAACTTTGTTGCTAAAGCCGGTCTTACAGGCACAGCGGACCTTGCCGTGCTTGGCGCCGCCGTCACCACCACCACGGCTGTGACAGCCATGCCGGGACCAAACTACTATGGCGCCACGACCCTGACAGCGACCGTCTCGTGCGCGACCGCATGCCCCACGGTGGCAGGTTCCGTGTCGTTCTATAACAACAACGTCCTGATCGCCGGAACCGAAACGGCCCTCGCCAGCGGAGTGACCACGATGACTCCCACTGTGCCACTGCCTGTCGGCACAAATTCGATCACCGCTACCTATAACAGCGCGGACACCGCGACGAGCTGGGGCAACAGCTCAACGACCTCGATCACGCCCGTGATCGTGATCGCTACTCCGACAAAGGCTGTCCTCTATGCCTTTTCTTCCGCTACCGCCGCATCGGTCTATGGTGGATCCACTGCAGCTGTCAGCGCCACTCAACTCACAGCAACCATGGCCAGCACCTCTTTAGCCAACCACGCCTTCTCGTTGTATGCCACCATCGCCAGCAGCGCCGGTACAGCCGTTATCAACAGTGGACACGTAAGTTTCTACGATGTCTCCACAGCGGGTTCCACCCTATTGGGAACGGCCTCTGTCAATGTTGTCAATGGCGTTGGAACTGCCCTGTTTACCATCAACTGCCAGGCGCAAACCACCACCTGCTACGGCAGCCTGGGAGTTGGCAACCATTACTTCGCCGCAAACTATGGCGGCGTTTACAACGGCACGGGTACGGCGCAGTTTGCTGGAACCATGTCTGACACGGCGCCCGTGCTCGTCAGCGGCGCACCCACTTTGACCATCACAGCCTCCAGTCCCTCTGTGGTCTATGGCTCGGCTGTGCCGGTAAT
>JBEKZG010000113.1:0-11411 GCA_049510095.1 Occallatibacter sp. | reverse complement strand
GAAAACGAAGGCGATGGGAGCTTTATAACGTCTATCGCTGTTTCATGAACCGCCGGATACCGAACGGTCCGTCCGGTGGTGTGGGAGGACGGCGGGAGTGATCCCGCCTCCTACCCGATTGTCGGCAGCTCTTAGCCGCCGTCGCTAGCACGGCGGCCTGATCTCGCTCGATGTCCCTCCCGCAGCCGGGATGTAGCACCTCGATGTGTAGTCCATCACCATGCGGTCCGCGTTGAATCGCCATCCCAGTGTCCGGATGGTCCGCTTCATGCGTTTGATCCATCCGCGCGGCAGCCCATCGCGGTCGCGGTGGTAATAGAGGGGGATGACCTCGTCTCGCAACACGCGATACAGGTCCTCGCCATCGCGGCTATCGTGTACATCCAAATTCGAGTGGGTCCTCCCGCTCCCAATGGCGAATCCGTTGAGTCCGTCGTAGGCCTCGGCCCACCAGCCATCCAGCACGGAAAGATTCAAGCCCCCATTCAGCACCACCTTCTGTCCGCTGGTGCCCGAGGCCTCCAACGGCCGCCGCGGGTTGTTCAGCCACACGTCCACGCCCTGCACCAGGTACCGGCCCACGTTGATGTCATAGTCCTCAATGAACAGGAATTTATCCGCGAAGTTTGAGTCGCGCATCATATGCGCTATCTGCTGCAGGACCTTCTTGCCGGGTTCGTCGTGCGGGTGCGCCTTTCCGGCAAAGAGGAATTGGACGGGCCGCTTGGGATCGTTGACCATTGAAGCCAGTCTCTGCATATCGGCCAGTAATAGGTTGGCACGCTTATATGTGGCGAAGCGCCGTGCGAAGCCTATTGTCAATGCATCGGGTGAGAGCACCTTGCCAAGCTTCTGCAAGGCTTCCTGGGGCTCGCTGCGGCGTTCGGCCTGTTCGCGCGCCCGGCGCCGTGCAAAGTCGAGAAGTTGAGTCTTCAGGCCGAGATGCGTTTCCCAAAGCTCGCCATCGTCGACGTTTTCGATCTCCTCCCAGGTGCGGGCCGCTCCGCTGTTATTTTGCCAGCCAACCCCAAGATGCTGATCGTAAAGACGGCACATTTGCGGAGCCAGCCACGATGGAACGTGCACGCCGTTGGTGATGTGGCCAATTGGCACTGCGTCTTCAGGCCTGCCCGGATAAAGACACTTCCACATCGCCCGGGAAACCTCGCCATGTAATGAAGAAACCGCATTCGCGCGCCGGGAAAGCTTCAATCCCAGCACCGTCATGCAGAATTGTTCGCCATGGTCGGTCGGATACTCGCGGCCAAAACCCATCAGATTATCTTGCGAAATTCCCAATTGCTCGCGCAGCGGCCCAAGGTGTTCCTCAATCAGATCGGCGTTGAACCGGTCGTGCCCAGCGGGCACCGGTGTATGCGTTGTGAAGATGACTTCCCTTGGAATCTGGCTCGCCGCGGTGTTGAAGTTCAGGCCTTCTTCCTCCATTCGGTTGCGAATCGCCTCAAATACCGCAAATCCGCTATGTCCCTCGTTCAGGTGCAGAACTCCTGGAGAGATTCCCATTGCCTTGAGTGCGCGAAAGCCTCCTACGCCCAGGAGCAGTTCCTGACGAATACGCGTGCGGCCATCGCCGCCATACAGGCGCGACGTCAGTTCCCGGTCTTCGGGTGCATTCCCTTGCACATTGGAATCAAGAAGCAAAAGGTCGCAACGTCCCACCTTGAGCCGCCAGACCTTTGCTCGGATCGAGCCGCCGCGCGTTTGTATTTCCACCACCACGGGCTCGCCGTTTTGCCCGATTGCCGGCTGCATTGGCAACCGGTTTATGTCAGTTTGCAGATATTCTTCCCTTTGCCATCCATTCTGGTCAAGCCTCTGCAAAAAATAGCCCTGTCCATAAAACAAGCCGATTCCGATGAGTGGAATATCCAGGTCCGACGCGCTCTTGATGTGGTCTCCCGCTAAAACCCCAAGTCCCCCGGAGTAGATCGGGACGGACTCGTGCAACCCGAACTCAGCGGAAAAATAGGCTACGGGCCGAGGCCGCAGCACACCTGCATTGACAGCGCCCCATGTCCTGTCCGCATTCAGATACTCCTGCTGGCGGCGGTAACAGTAGTTGATGCGGCTGTGCAGAACCAGTTCCGTCGCACGGCGGTCGATCTCTCCCAGGGGCATTTCGCTCAGCAGGGAGATCGGGTTCTGATTCAATTCGCGCCAGCGTGTCGGATTCAGATCGCGAAACAAGCTGATGGTCGAGCGATCCCAACTCCACCACAGGTTGCGAGCCAGCGACCATAAGCGCTCCTGCGCCGGCCCGATGAATCGGTCCAAAGTGCGCGCCTCGCTCACCACGGGCGCCACCTGGTTAGCCGCTTCCACCAGCATGCGAATTTCATCTTCGCGGAAGATTCGCGATTCCTTGGTTTGAACTACCAGCACGCCCTGCAGAAGCCCGCGGTCGATGAGAGGAACGCCCAGAAACGAGTGGTACTCTTCTTCTCCGGAGTCCTTGAAGTACTTGAAGCGCGGATGCTTCTTCACGTCGTCGACGGCCACCGGTAGCACCTGTTCCGCCACCAGTCCGGCCAGTCCCTCGCTTAGCGGCATGCGCAATGTGCCGATGGAACGCGGGTGTAGCCCGAGACTAGCCGCCAGAACCAGGTTTGACCGGTCCGGTTCCAGCAGATACGCGGAACAAACTTCGGTCCTGAATCGCGTCGCAATCAGTGCAACCACATTCATCAGCGTATCGGCAGGCTTGCCGCTCTCCTCAGTCAGGTTCGTGATCTCTTCAAGAGTCAAAACATGATTGAATTCAGTTGCTCCGTGGGACTGGGTCATCAGATTGCCCTCGACTTTCCGCTGGTTTCAAAGAAAACTTATCTTCACACTTGCCAGGCCGCCATCCGACCTTGCCCCAAACTTGCCCCAGACTCTCAGGCGAAAAAATTCTGAATTCTAGCCGGTGCGGCTCTGAATCGACCCTAACCCCGATCCGGCTTTGTTTTGAGCGTGTCCTTTTGACTAATTCTAAGTGAACTTTACCTGTTATTTCCGCACCTTGAAGCGGGACAGAATGCCCCTAGAGGTGGATCAAAGAGTGTCAAAATCAGTTATTCCTTTACTCCTGAGCGAACATTTGGCGCCTCCGGCGAACCTTCCAGGCACACCTTTAGCGCTATTTGTGAACCCTCCAGGCCAACATTTTGGGGGATGTGGATATGCCGGCAAATTCCCACCTGTCATGACTCTGGATGAATTTGACAATAACATCATTCGGTCCTGGGCAGAAAATGGACTGCCGCGGACTCGGTACTGTGCTCATCCCCAAGCCGTTTTCCCAATTCGAGTCATCAAGCTCGTGCGTTAAGCTGATGCGGGGGTAATTTTGATGCGTCTTCGCGCCTTGAGCCGCCATGGGCTTACTTGGTTTGTATTGGTCTGCGGGCTCGGCCTGTCCGCACAGCAGCCACCCGCCTTCCCAGGCCAGAATCCGGCTCTACCGCTCATCCACGTTGACAACGGGCCCAACTCGGCCAAGGCACAGCTTCAGCATTATGTCGTACTTGTGTCTCTGGACGGCTTTCGCTGGGATTATGCAAAGCGTGACGGCGCCACCCACTTATTGGCTTTAGGCAAACAGGGTGTTTGGGCTCCGGAGGGAATGTTGCCCAGCTATCCCTCTCTCACCTTCCCCAACCATTTCACCATCGTGACCGGTCTTTATCCCGAGCACCACGGCCTGGTTGCCAACAGCTTTTACGACGAGACAAAGAACGCCCGGTATGGCATATCCGACGCCTCGGCGGTGACCGACGGAAGTTGGTACAGCGGCGTCCCGCTCTGGAGTCTTGCAGAAAGTCAAGGAATGCGCGCCACGTGTTTATTTTGGCCCGGCTCTGAAGCCCAGATTGCCGGCTTCCGTCCCACGTATTACGCTCGCTTCGACTCGAAGACTGAGGCCACCGACGCGGTGCAACAGGCACGCATCGATAACACGGTGGCACTCCTGAAGCTTCCTGAAGCGAATCGTCCTCATTTCATTACCATTTACTACTCCGAACCCGACCATGAAGGCCATGAATTCGGTCCCGATGCTCCCGAGACCAAGGCAGCCGCTCTCAAGATGGACGCGATGGTTGGCAAACTGAAGGCTGCGCTCGTTGCGACCGGCCTTCCCATCGATCTGGTCGTGATCAGCGACCACGGGATGGTAAAGGAGGACGGACCCTGGATCACCCTCGACCAATTCGCCGACCTCACCGGTTTCGACACTGTCGGCCCACTTCTCTATGGCAGAACCGAGGAAGATCGAGTCCGCGTCTACAACCAGTTGAAAAAGGCTTCGTCGCAGTTCGTTGTCTATCGCAGAAAAGACGTACCGGCCGGGCTTAACTATAACCAGAATCCCCGTGAAGGCGACCCAGTTGTCGTCGCCACGGGTCCCTACGCGATTCGCGCGCACGCTCCGCCCGCTGGACGGGAGGAGCGGCCGCCAACCCTGGGTATGCACGGTTTCGATCCCCGCTTACTGCCGCAGATGAAGGCCAGCTTTTTTGCGGCCGGCCCCGATATTGTTTCCGGTAAGACCGTTGCGCCCTTCGAGAACGTGAATTTGTATCCCTGGCTGGCTCACATGCTAGGACTTTCACCCCCGAAATCCGACGGCAGCCTGAATGTGCTGGCCGGAACATTGCGCGACGGAGGCGCGGACTCCGGAGCGTCCGCGCCTTCATCCGAAAACCCTTCTTTGGATAAACAAGGAGCAAACAAGAAATGAAGGCGGTTTTGGGAATTGATGGCGGGGGCACGCGGACTCGCGCATCGATTGTCGCCGGTCGAAGCGTGCTGGCTCATGCGGAAAGTGGTTCAATTAAGCGGCTGCGTGTGGGCGCCGAGGCTGCCGAAACAAACCTGCGCGCAATACTCAAGGACGTCTATGCTCAGGCCGGCGTCAGCGCCGTGGACGCGGCAACTGTAGGTGTGGCCAGCGCCAGCTTACCCGGTACAGCGGCGTGGATCACGGCGGTTCTTCGGGACTTTCAAGCACAGCGTTCCGAAGTGGTTGGCGACGAATTCATCGCTCTCGATGCGGCGTTCAAGGGTGGTCCAGGCATTCTTCAGATAGCCGGAACAGGCTCCAATACCGTTGGCCGTGCTCCGGACGGGAGCCGCGAGTGTGCTGGCGGATACAGTTCCCGCCTCGGCGATGAGGGTTCCGGCTACTGGATCGGCCTTCACGCGGTCCGCCGCGGGTTGAACGCCTATGACCGCGAGCAGCCCACGCGGGTTCTTGACGCTGTGGGGCACATTTGGGGCACAAAGACGATTGAGGAATTGGTGAGTTTGGGTGACAGCTCCCCAGGCCCGGACTTTGCCGCCCTCGCGCCGGCAATCAGCGAGCTTGCCGAGGCCGGCGACCCTGTCGCTTTGGGAGTCCTACAGCAGGCCGCCTCCGACCTGGTGAACTTTGTGCTCCTGGTCCGCGCCAAACTGCGCCGCAAGCACGGTTTGACGGAGGAGTTGCCCGTGGCGTGGATCGGCAGCATCATTGGCAAGGCCCGGCTGGTTCGCGAATCGTTCTTTACGGGACTGCATGCAGCCGCTCCGGAGATGCCGGTTCTGCAGGAGGAAGTTTCAGGAATTGAAGGCGCACTTTGGCGCGCGAATCGGCTGGCGGAATAACTCGAATGTGTGTCTGGTTAAGTAGACCTCAGGCTCAATCGGCCAGTTGTCCGTGAATGATCGATGCGACAAGCTTTCCTTCCGCATCCACCGCAACCAGGTTGGCCCGCTGTCCAATTGCGATTGATCCGGCAAGATCCTCAAACCTCGTCATTGCAGCGGGATTGGCGGTCAGCAGCGGAAGCGCCTGTTCCAGCGGCGCGCCGGTAAACGCAAGGAAGTTGGCCAGCGCGCGGTCCAACGTCAGGACGCTTCCGGCCAGCACTCCGCGGGCCATGGCCTTACCGTTTTCCACCTGCACAGCAAAACCGCCTAGTTGGTACTCTCCGTCCGGCATTCCCGCGGCGCTCATGGCATCCGTAATCAGAATGCCGCGTTCCGGCCCCTTGGCCTTCCACCACAGCTTCACTATCTCGGGAGCTGTGTGGATTCCGTCGCAGATTAACTCGGCATACAGCGAATCGGTGGCCAGCACTGTCCCCAGGATTCCCGGCTCCCGGTGGTCCAGCGGCCGCATCGCATTGAATGTATGCGTGGCGCTAACCGCCCCTGCGGCAATTGCGGCTCGTGTCTCGGCCGCTGTGGCATTCGAATGACCGAGGGAGACGCGTGCGCCGCGCGCTGTGGCGTGGGCCACTAACTCGACTGCGCCCGGCAACTCGGGCGCCAACGTCACGAGGCGCATGTGGCCCTCAGCAGCCTCAAAGAAGCGGTCGAAGATGCCTATGTCGGGCGCAAGCAGGTGTTCTGCCGGTTGGGCGCCGCGTTTTTCATGAGAGAGAAACGGACCTTCCAGGTGGATGCCGATTGGCTGCGCGATGCCAGCGCTTCCGCCATGCTGCTTCTGAACCAATTTGGCCAGGCCGGAGAGAGCGCGAAGCGTTGTGTCCAGCGGCGCGGTGACCGTTGTGGCCAGAAAGCTGCCTGTTCCACGCGAAGCCAGGAAGCGGCCAATGGACTGCAGAGCTTCCGGCGTTGCACTCATTACGTCGTGCCCGGCGGCGCCGTGGATGTGGACATCGAGAAACGCCGGAGCCAGCGTGGCGCCGGGATACTGAAGCACGTGCTTGTCGCGGTGCGGCTCGCCCGCTTCCAGGGTACCGATTGAGACAATCTGCCCGTCTTCGATGACTATCAAGGGATTGGCGAGCAGACGCGACCCATCCCAGAGCTTTTCTGCTGTGAGTACCTTGCGCATAACCAACCGATTATTGCAGGTCAAAGCAACTTTGCGCTCTCAATTGCTCACTCATGTGATAATCCAGACCTATGCCAGGGCTTTACCAGATGGCGAGTGTAACAGCCCTGTAAAGCGGAGAGGGTCTGCAATTTGCTACGGTTCTGGAATGCGTATGAATGCCTTTTTGACAGTCGCCGGAACAGTCCTTGTCCTCCTGCCTCAGACTCTCGCGGCTCAATCGATCGACCTGCCAACAAGCAAGCAGTTGATCGGCGAAGTTCCCGGGCACCCTCAGCGGCTGAATAGCCTGCCCATGTCGATGGCTGTCTCGCCCGACGGGCGTTATGTGGTCACGGTGAATGCCGGGTATGGCACCTTCGAGTCGCAATATGAGCAGTCGCTGGCGGTTCTGGATACCCAGACAGGAACTGTTGTCGATTTCCCGGATTCCCGGACACTGGCTCAACTTGCCAAACAGACGCTTTACTCCGGCCTGGCATTCAGCCGCGACGGGAAACACATCTACGCGAGCATTGGCTCAATTACCGACCCGGCCGGCAACGGGAAAGAAGATACCGGCAGCGGCGTGGCGGTGTACAGCTTCACCGACGGCAAGATCGCACCTGAGCGACTGATCCATTTGCCGTTTGAACAACTTGCTCCTGGGAGAAAGACCAGGCTGCCTGGCGGGGCAGAGGGCGACAAGGGTGTGCCGTTTCCGGCCGCTATCGCGGTCGTGAGCCAGGCAGGGGACGAAAAACTGCTCGTTGCCGGTAACTTGTCGGACGATGTTCTGCTGCTTGACGCAGCCAGTGATTCGGTTGAAAAGACATTCGACTTATCCGAGAACGATGCCGTCCCCGCGACTTACCCTATCGCGCTCGCGGTCTTAAAGAATGGCGAGCGAGCCTTTGTCGCCTTGTGGAACGCATCCGAGATCGTGGAACTTGATTTGGCGAAGGGGACGGTGGGACGAAGACTGGCTTTGCTGAAGCCGCCCAGCGCGGTGGCTCCTGGTACGCATCCTTGCGCGTTGGAGTTTGCGCCCGATGGAAAGACCTTGTACGTTGCGCTCGCCAACCGCGATTCCGTCGCGGCGGTGAACATTGCGGCGGGGCAGTTCTCCGTGAAGGGTTATTTCGATACCCGCTTGCCCAAACAGAGCTATTTCGGGGCTGAGCCCGAGGCGCTGGCCGTGAATGCGGACGGAAGCCGCCTGTATGTTGCGAACGCCGCGAGTGATGCCGTTGCTGTCATCGATACGCGGAAACTGACCGCGAAGCTAGCCCACACAGGCATGGCGGAGCCGATTGGATTTGTCCCGACCGAGTGGTTTCCCATGTCGATGTCTTATATTCCGTCGACCTCCGGCGGAAAGCTGTATGTTGCCACCGCTAAGGGCAAAGGAACCGGGCCCAACAACTTTGCTCAGAGGCAAACGGAGGAGTTGAAGTCGAGGCGGTTCCACAGGCCGACAAGCTACATTGGAACGCTGCTGTACGGCTCGCTGGCCACGCTGGATGCGGCCGAGATTGAGAATAATCTGCCAAACTGGACTTCCGACGTGATCGAGTCGAATCGCATGAAGGCGGCCACGGAAAAAATCACCTTCGCGAACGGAGCGCAGGACCGGATCAAGCACGTGATCTACATCATCAAGGAAAACCGCACCTACGATCAGATTCTCGGCGATTTGAAAAAGGACGGAAAGTCGGTGGGCAACGGCGATCCCAAATTGACCATGTACGGCGCGGAGATAACACCGAACGAGCACAAGCTGGCCCTGCAATTTGGAGTGCTGGATAATTTCTTTGACTCGGGAGAAGTTTCGGGCGATGGACATGTCTGGTCGACGGCGGCCATCGGCACGGATTATCTGGAGAAGACCTGGCAGCAGTCGTACCGCGGCAGCCAGAGGCCGTACGACTTCGAGGGGGCGGTGGCGCTGGGATATCCACTGCTCCAGAAGATGCCGGATGTCAACGAGCCGGCCAGCGGCTACCTGTGGGGCGATCTGGCTGCCCATGGCAAGAGCTACTATCACTTCGGCGAATTCATTTCCACCACCTTTTGCAATGAGAAGCGCGTTGAGGACCCCCAAATGGGTCCGCTGATGGAGGGCCGCGACTGCGCGCGCAAGGCTGTTGCTGCCGTGGCCGATTCCGCTGATCGCCGCCAACGTTGCCACCAAGCCTGAACTCGTGGGCCATTTTGCGAAAGAGGCTCCGGACTTCGAACTCATGGTGCCCGACCAGGTTCGCGTCGATATTTTCCTGCGCCATCTGAAGGGCTGGCTGGCGGATAAGGAGCAAGGCAAGGACACAATGCCTAATTTTGTGATGCTACGCCTGGGCAACGACCATACTGCGGGCACGCGTCCCGGCGGGCCAACGCCGAAGGCCTCGGTGGCCGACAACGACCTAGCGGTGGGCCGGGCAATCGAGGCGATTTCGCACTCCCCGTTCTGGGACGACACCGCCTTTTTCATCCTGGAGGACGATGCGCAGGATGGCGGAGACCATGTGGATGCACATCGCAGCTTGGCGCTAGTTGTGAGCAAATACGCGCCGCGTGGGCCGAACGGTGTGCCGTTTGTGGACAGCCGGTTCTACTCGACCGTGAGCGTGATCCGGACGATGGAGACGCTGCTTGGCCTGCCGCCGATGAACAACAACGATGCTTTCAGTTCGCTGATCTCGACGCTGTTGACCGGCCCCGGCGATCAGCCGCCTTACGAAGCGGACTATTCGAATCGCGACAACAATCTGATCTATACGGCCAATGCGAAGCGGGCTCCGGGCGCAAACGAGAGCATGAAAATGGATTTCCGCCATGCCGACCATGCCGATCCGCAAAAGCTGAACGTGATTCTGTGGAAGGACGCGATGGGCGACAAGCCGGTGCCGGCGATGCTTAAGGTACGCACGAGTAAATCCGGTAGGGACGACGACGATTAGAGCGTGAAATCGGTCTCAAAAGGCCTGTTTTTGTCCGAAAAACGCGCTTTTTGGGAGCGTTTTGCTGACTTTTGGTGGACCGAATTCCTCGCATATTGTTCCGATATCCTGTTGATATAGAGAAACTTAGCTAATCTTCGCGCCCCAAAAACCTCACCATGGAAGGTGTGTCTTCGGGGGGAGGGGGTGGGGGGGTGTGCCGAAAAAGGGTGTGGCGCACGGTGGCGATATGGATTGGATGCAGGTTTGGCATACAGCTATTGTGCGCTGACGGAGGGTAATTATCCGCAAGCACGGATGCCGACCTACTGCAACGACCTCTTCCAGTTCGGCTTTTCCGTCCGCAACTCTCGATTGCTGATTCTTAATTCAGCAGCACACTCTGATTTGGACGATCCAGCGAGAATGTCGGTATCTCAATATCGAACTGCTCGCCGGTCTCACTCTCCATCTGGTATGCGCCGCCCATCATTCCCGATGTGGTGTTGAGAGGCGCGCCGCTAGTATATTCGTAGCTCTCGCCGGGCTTGAGGACTGGTTGCTCCCCAACAACGCCGGGCCCCTTGACTTCAGTCAATTCGCCACGCGCGTTGGTGATCATCCAGTGCCGGCTCAGTAGCTGTACCGTTTCCCGTCCCTGATTCTCGATGATGACTCGATAAGCCCAGAAATACTGCGAGGGGTTAGGGGATGATTTTGCCTCAAGGTAAGTTGGCATAACACTTACTGTTATGCCACGTGTGCTTGCTTTGTAGGGTGTCCGATCTGCCATATGGAGAGCTTAGAGCAAAGTTGAGCTTGTTGTCGCGTATACGGACATTAGCCCTTAAAGAGGGGGACTACTTCCGGATTGCCGGTGATTCGCCCGGAACCGCGCAGGCATCGGATTACGTTCGAGAAGCCGACTTCCCCGTTACCGACTGCCTGGCAAAGAGTCGCGTTCTAGAATGCTGAAGCCGCAGGGATTAGGGGGCACCATACCGCCGCGAAAGAGCGCAGCCGATCGCACGCTGTGGGGCTCACGGCCTTTGCACTGAATGGTTAAGGACCGCGACGATCTCCTCTACCGTTGGGATTTCCTGATTGAACTCCTCCTCCATTCCGCTTACTGGAGAGCGAGAGCGTAGCAGCGGCCCAACAAACGGCTTGCCGTCAAGGTGAACGTAGATCGCAACGCAAAGCTCGATGATGTTGATCCAGCGGTCATAGAGGTGAAGAAGTCCACACAGCTTCATCGGTTCGACTGCGACGCTCCCCTTTTGATAACCGCGCGCTCTGGGTGTATGTTCATAGACCACCGCATTTGATTCGGGGGTATTAGACTCGTTGAATTGCCGCAACTCGTTCCGCAAAGAGACGATTGATTTATGGAACGGCGTCTCTTTAAATGCACTCAAGGTCTGGTCGAACCTGAGAAAGAAGGGAGAGACAATTGCGGAGTCCAGGATAACCGGGTGGAACCGGACTCCGATTAAATGGACCGCGTACCAGCTAAGGCTATCCCATGAATCGGTGTCTATATCGAGAAAATCGTCCTCTTTGTTCCCTTTCGTCAGCGGGTATTTGCGGAGAAACCTTTCGACGGCAAGCCGTGGTGACAAGAGGCCACCACCGGGCGCTTTAGG
>JBEKZG010000112.1:0-9047 GCA_049510095.1 Occallatibacter sp. | reverse complement strand
CTGGAGACGAGGGCTTCAAGCCAGTTGAGGGCATCGGAGAAGCCGCCATCTTCGAAGGCCAGTTTGGCGCAGGCGAGTTCATGCCGATCGAAACCGATGGCCACCAGAGCCGGTCCGATGGTGTATGCGTTATCCACGCCCGCCGACTGAAGCCACTCAGACATGGCTTCTTCCTGCTCCGATTGTTCCAGAGAGCTTAAAGCGGGGGCGTGGCAACCGCGGACAGCGTGCTCCAGCAGGTCATGCATGCACTCCAACTGGGGAAGAGTCTTGGGCTTGGCGCTGGAGCGCAGGCTGAGTTCCTGGAGGCGCATGAGATTGCCGCGCAGTTGCGAGGCGGCGCGTTTGGCGGCCGAGCCGGGGTTGTTCAATTCGTGCATGAGTCCGGCGGCAAGCGTACCGAGGGAAACGAGCTTTTCGCGGTGCAGGGCTTCCACCTGGTATGCCTGGAGGCGCTGCGCCATATTGGCGAGGATTACGGTGCGCACTTTGGGGCAGCAGGAAAGGAGGATCCAGAAGTCCTGTTCGGTAAACCGGAGCAGGACGGAATCCTTGACGGCCACGATGAAATGCGCGGCCTGGGCTTTGCCGGTCAACAGGGTTGTTTCGCCGAAGCCTTCGCCGGGGCCGGCGCCGCCGAGCATAGTTCTGGAGCCATCGGGTTCAGGGCGCTCAGCGCGGGTTTCGCCTTCAAGCACCAGCCAGTAAGCGAGAGCCGAATCGCCTGGCTTTATGAGTGCGGTACCAGCCTCGGCCTTGATACGTTCCACGTGCACCATGCCCGGGAGCGCATTGAGAAAGGTTTCTGGGCCGGTCTCGGCGAAGGGACGAGTGTGCCGCAAATCCTCTGCAACTTCGTGCAGAGGGATCGATTCGATCTCCAATTTGTTGTTACTCATTTCCGTTTCATGCTTCCCTTAAAACCCAAATCAAAATCCTCAGAACCCTGCCAAATACTGGTGCGCGAACTGAACGGCGATGGAGCCTTCACCCACGGCCGAAGCCACACGCTTGACCGAGCCGTGCCGCACGTCGCCGGCTACAAAGACACCCGGCACACTTGACTCGAGCAGGAACGGCTCGCGCTGCTCCCGCCACGTTTCCGGAAGCTTGCCTGCGACGCGCAAATCCGGCCCAGCCAGAACAAACCCATTCTCATCGCGGAGAATGGGAGCGGGTAACCATGCCACGCCGGGCGCCGCCCCAATAAAGACAAACAGGGAAGACGCCGGCACGACCGACTCTCCCTGGGGGCCTGAGAGGCGGATCGCTTCGAGGCGTTCCTGACCGATGGCTTCCAGCACCTGAGTTTGTGGCGCCAACACTATGTTCGATGTTCTCTCGATCTCATCGATCAAATATTTCGACATTGTGGCGGATAAGCCGTCGCCGCGCACCAGCATGGTCACCTTGCAGGCGAATTTGGCGAAGTAGAGCGCTCCCTGTCCGGCTGAGTTGGCGCCGCCCACCACATACACTTCCTCATCTTTGCAGGCGGCCGCCTCGACCAGCGCGGCACCATAGTAAATGCCGCAGCCGGTAAGGCGCGCGGCGCCGGGAATATCGAGCTTGCGGTAGTGAACTCCTGTGGCCAGCAGGACGACATGGCTCGATACCTCACGGCCATCAGCCAATTGCACGAATCGATATTGGCCATCGATGCGGAGGCCGGTTACGCGCTGGGTAAGAAATTCCGCGCCGAACCGGGCGGCCTGGGTGTGCGCTCGACGGCCCAAATCCGCTCCGGAGACTCCCGATGGGAATCCGAGATAGTTTTCAATCCGCGAAGTGGAACCTGCCTGTCCTCCGGGCGCCTCGGGTTCGATGACCAGAGTGCGTAGGCCTTCGCTGGCTCCATAGACGGCGGCGGCGAGTCCCGCGGGACCGGCGCCCACGACCACCATATCGTAGAACTCCTGAGCGGCCTGGGTGCTGAGGCCCACGCGCGCGGCGAGCTGGTCGGGTTGCGGATCAACGAGCCAGGTACCGTCGGCAAAGACGACGACGGGCAGTTTGGCCGGATCGAGTTGCCGTTCGGAGAGGAGTTTGAGGGCGGTTTCGTCGCTGGCGATGTCGAGCCAGCGGTAGGGCACGTGATTGCGGGAGAGAAAACTGCGCACTCTGTGGTCCTGGAGCGACCAGCGATGCCCGATGACGCGGAGGCCTTCGAAGGGCGGCTGGTAGCCTGCCTTCCAGTCGTCCAGCAAATCGGTCAGTACCGGATAAAGCCGCTCCTCGGGCGGGTCCCAGGGCTTGTTGAGGTAGTAATGGATCCGCGCGGTGTTGATGGCGCGGATGGCGGCCTCGGTATCGGCGTAAGCGGTGAGCAGGATCCGGCGGGCTAACGGATACAGGTCACGCGACTGCTCGAGAAATTCCACGCCGGTCATGCCCGGCATACGCTGGTCGCTGAGCAGCAGCGCCACGGGTTCGTCCCGCGATTTGAGTTGGGCCAGGGTGTCCAGGGCGGCTTTGCCGCTTGCAGCGCGCATCACGCGATAGGTAGCGCCGTAGTGCCGGCGCAGGTCCTGCACCACCGCTTCGAGAACGCTTACGTCGTCATCCACCGCCAGTAGAATCGGTCTCGCCATACTTCTGAGTGTAGAGCCTCGGTGGTTACCTTGTGGACAAACCGTTCCCCGCCGTGGGGCAATCGCATGAACATCGAGAGCCGGGAAGGGAGGGGTTCGCCGCGGCCCTCCGGGACGCGAAGACGCGACCGGGACTACTTCCCCGGATTGCGTCCGCCGTGCCACCCCAGCGACGAAGACCTCTCGCCGGGGCCCAGCCGCGACGGACTCCATCCGGGGATATTTTCGTTCCCTCTCTCCGGGGGGGCGGGGACCGGCGAGTTGAGCCGAGGTAATGAACCAGGGCGGTGAACGCGGATCCTTCATGCGACCACCCTGAGTCCCGCCGGATTTTTCGTGACCGACGGCGCGGGCGGGCTGTAATCTAATTGGCAGGAAATAAGCTTGGCAAGTATGGCTTTCATCATCATGGGCATCGTTTCTTTTTTTGACTTAATAGTAGTGTCTCAATCGCAGACAATGCTAAGATTTTTTGTCTTTTGCCGATAGGGCGGCAAGGAGCGGAGAATGGCTGAACTACCGGTGTCGTTTTCGATCCTGCCGGCAAATTGGGTAAATCCGTCCGGGTATCGAAACAAGAGGGGCACACAGTATGAATAAGATCATCCTGGCCGATTCGCAGGCAATTTTTCGAGCAGGGACTGCCAAAGTTTTGGCTATGGACGAAGACCTGCGCATCATTGCGCAGTGCACGGATCTGGATCGCATGTACCATGCGATTACGACCTTTCCCGGATCGATTGTTCTGGTCGCAGCTTCCCTGCATCCCGATCTGGTGCGCCTGAGTCTTTTGCTGGAAGGGGTTGGCAGCCGGGGGATTGTGATCGCGGAAAACACCGAGACTCCCAACTTATTCTTGCAGCAGGGCTTTCGCGGGGTGGTGTTTCGCAGTGTGACCGGGAATGCTTTGGTGGAGTGTGTGCGCCGAGTGGCAGCCGGCGAGACGTGGATTCCCCCGCAACTGGTTCAAGCCGAATCGCCGGAGGACGATATGGTGGGCACGCGCGTCCGCGACCGGCTGACCCCCAAGGAGATGCGGATTGTGGCACTGATTGTGCAGGGCTGCAAGAATCGCGAGATCGCCACGCGGCTGAAGACCACCGAACAGGTGATCAAGAACTACCTGCGGTCGATTTACGACAAGACGGGGGTCAGCGACAGGCTGGAACTGGCGCTGTTCACGATCCACCACCGGGTGTTGGCACAGGCTGCGGCCGAAGTGGGCATTAGGCTGGAATCCGAGGAGCTGGCGGCTCCCACGCAGGTGGCGTAGGCAGCTGGTTTGCGGGTCAGCGAGCCGGTGTTGCCCGCCCACTCATCGCAATGGCGCTGTCGATGAATGGGCACAGCCACCTAAGTTGATTACAGCTTTTCGGCTACGCTTTTGGCCTGGGTGAAGAGGCAGAGATAGTCCGGGCCGCCGGCTTTGGAGTCTGTTCCGCTCATGTTGAAGCCGCCGAAGGGGTGCGCGCCGACCATGGCTCCTGTGCATTTGCGATTGAAGTAGAGATTGCCTACGTGATACTCGCGGGCCGCGAAATTGAGCTTCTCTCGATCCTGGGTGTAGAGGGCGCCGGTGAGGCCGTATTCGGTGTTGTTGGCGACGGCTAGGCCTTCCTGGAAGCCAGCCACTTTGATGATGGCGAGGATGGGGCCGAAGATTTCTTCCTGGGCGAGCACTGCATCGGGCGCGATGTCGGCGAAGACTGTGGGTTCGAGGAAATAGCCGCCACCGGAATTCTCAGGAGCATGCCCCCCGGCGATGAGGCGGCCTGCCCGGCTGCCGGTTTCAATGTAGGAGAGCATGGAGTCGAGGGCGGCTTTATTCACTACGGGGCCGAGGTTGGGATTGGCGGTGGGGTCGCCGACGGTGAGCTGGGCTACACGCTCCCTGACTCGTTCGACGAATATGTCATAAATTGGGGATTCGACGATGGCGCGGGAACAGGCGGAGCATTTTTGTCCGCTGAATCCGAAGGCGGAGGCGACTACGCCCTCTACGGCGGCGTCGAGATCGGCATCGGCGCAGACGAGGATGGAGTCTTTGCCACCCATTTCGAGGATGGTGCGCTTGATCCAGATCTGGCCGGGCTGCGGCTTGGCTGCCCGCTCGTGAATGTCGAGGCCTACGGCTTTGGAGCCGGTGAAGGCGATGAAGCGGGTCTTGGGGTGCTCGACGATGGCGTTGCCGAAGGTTGCGCCGGAGCCGGGACAGAAGTTGACCACACCTGGCGGAATTCCTGCTTCTTCAAGGACTTCGACGAATTTTGCGGCGATTGTGGGGGAGTCGCTGGAGGGCTTGAGGACGACCGTGTTGCCGGTGACGATGGCAGCGGCGGTCATGCCGGCCATGATGGCGAAGGGGAAGTTCCACGGAGGAATGACCGCGCCTACGCCGAGCGGAATGTAGAGGAGCTGGTTGCGCTCGCCGGGGTATTGAATGGGGGTGGTGGCGGCGGCGAGGCGGAGGGCTTCGCGGGCGTAGAACTCGAGGAAATCTATGGTTTCGGCTACGTCGGCGTCGGCTTCAGCCCAGTTTTTGCCTACCTCATAAGTGAGCCAGGCGCAGAACTCGAAATTGCGATTGCGGATGATGGCGGCGGCGTTGAGGATCAGGGAGACGCGCTCGTGGACCGTGGTTCTGCTCCAGATTTCAAAGGCACTGAGAGCCGCGGTCATGGCTTCTTCGGCGTGCTCCGCGCCGGCTTTCTGGTGGACGCCGACAACCTGGGCGGGGCGGGCGGGATTGAGGGAGCGAAGTTTGCCTTCGGTCCGGAGGCGGCGGCCGCCGACGATCAGATCGTATTCGCGACCGAGCTGTTCAGCTACATGGTCGAGGGCGGCCTGCATGGCGCGGGCGTTCTCAGGGGCTTTGAAGTCGACGAAGGGCTCATTGACGAAGCTGCCCTGGGGGGTGTGGGGCTCGATTTGGGTGGTGAGGGATACGGTTGCCATAACAGGTACAGATTACAGGTTACAGATGACAGATTGCAGTTTTCCGGTTGCCGGTGCGGTTTCCGGTTTGGCGGTGAGTCGCCCTGAATTGCAATTCCGGCTGAATTCGCGCGTTGGCGGATTATGCATTGATCCAGGATTCTTCTGGGCCAATTCGGCGATTAACCCCAGTCCCAAAAGCTAGGGCTGGGGCACTCTCATTTGTGGTTTGGATGGGACGAAAGGAACGGGGCTGCCCGCCGGCGATCACGCGCACATTCGAGAGGTTATCTCTCGGTTCGCAGCACTTCGGACCAATTTGCCCAGTGGATGCAATCAACTGGATTTGCGTCAATACCATCTTGTGCACGGGAGACTGCAGACTCGGGAACGAAGCAGAAAATGTCATTTCCGTCATATAAAAACCGTGTGTCCCACGGCGGGGCATCTTCTATGTTGTAGAAGCCCAGGGAACCGGCCTCCGACGCACCGTCAGAAACGGTTTCAAGAGGGTTATACAGCAGCAGTTTGCTCCTCGAGAGGGCTTCAACAGCCTTGGACGTATCATTCTCCGTTGTTCTCAGAAGTTCCGAACGTCTTTGATTGATCCAATTGATCGCCTGACGATAGCAATCGCGCGTTTTCTCGATGTATGCTTCGATCATTTCCGAGCTATGAGAGAAGTCTGGGATGTCGAGAATGGCGAACGGGTCGAGTTCAGGGCTGCGGAAGGAGTTGCCGGAAAGGTCCTCCCTAGAGCACCAGGTCGCGGTATCCAAAACTGTCTGTAAGAGCTCGGGCAATGGCCCTCGCTGAAGATCGGAAGTGAAGAATCCAGGGGTGATCATCGGTAGGGCAACCTCGTCGGCCATTCGCTGTTTTCAACGGTTAGTGAGCGCGCCCTCGCGTGCGTTGGATTCTTTGGATTGCGCGGCGATTCTGTCTGGCCAGCCGGGCAGGTGCTGGTCGCCGGTGATGAGGCGGGCGCCGCGGGTGAAGGTGAAGTAGGTCCAGACCCAGGCGGCGAAAACGCTTAGGCGGTTGCGGAAGCCGATGAGAAAGAAGATGTGGACGACCAGCCATGCGGCCCAGGCTGGGAGGCCGCTCATGTGGGCTTTGAAGGGCCACTCGACCTTGGCGACCGCGGACATGCGGCCGATGGTGGCCATGTCTCCCTTGTCGAAGTAGCGGAAGGCGGGGCGCGAGGTTCCGGCGAGATCGGCCTGGATGATTTTGGCGACGTGATCGCCCATTTGCATGGCGGGCTGGGCGACGCCGGGGACCTGGTGGCCGTCCTGCTCGAAATGGGCGAGGTCGCCGATGACAAAGACTTCGGGAAGGGTGGGAGGGTTGAGGCGGTCGTCCACGATGACGCAGCCTCGTTTGTCGAGTGGCGCGCCGAGAAGCTTGCCGAGGGGTGAGGCCTGGACGCCGGCGGCCCAAAGTGTGACTGCGGCTTCAATGTGGAAGCGATCGCTTTGGCCCTGGGCTTCCGCTTCAACGAAGCCGGGACCGACGTTGGTGACGTGGGTGTTGGTGTGAACCTCGACGCCGAGGTGCTTGAGCGCGGCTTCGGCTTTGGCAGAGAGATCTTCAGGGTAAGCGCCCAGAATGCGCGGAGAGCCTTCAAGGAGAATTACGCGGGATTTTGTGGGGTCGATGTGGCGGAAGTCGTGGCGCATGTAGAGCTGGGCAATGTCAGAGATTGCGCCGGCGAGCTCGACGCCTGTTGGTCCGCCGCCGATGACGACAAAGTTGAGGGGAGGGTGCGTGCCGCGCTCGAACATCTGGCGCTCGGCCAACTCGAAGGCGAGGAGGACGCGGCGGCGGATCTCGAGCGCATCTTCAATGGTCTTGAGGCCGGGGGCGAGCGGCGCCCACTCGGGATGGGCGAAGTAGGAGTGGGTAGCGCCGCTGGCGAGGACTAGATAGTCGTAGGAGAGCTTAGCTCCGCTGCCGAGCGTGACCTGGTGGGCTGTGACGTCGATGGCAACGACTTCGTCCATGAGGGCTTGGACGTTGGGGTGTTTGCGGACGATGGTGCGGATGGGCTGGGCGATGTCGGCGGGGGAAAGAACGGCGAGGGCGACCTGGTAAAGGAGCGGCTGGAAGGTGTGGTGATTGCGGCGGTCGACTATGGTGACGTCGACGGGGAGTTTGGCCAGGCTGGTGGCGGCATGGATGCCGCCGAAGCCTCCGCCAACGACTACGACGCGGGGGCGGCGGTGATTGAGAGGTTTGGTGAGATTGCCCATGGGTGCCACCTCTGTATTCCTGATGCAGGATGGGAGTTAGAAGTGGCATGGAGGAAGGGATTGGAGTTCATCTGGTCCCATTGGTTGGGATGGGTCAATTAGCCAATCGGAATTTGAATCGGGCTGAACCCAGGTTCAGGCTTGCTGCACGAAAGGACCACCATATGGTCATTTGCGTCGGCTGCAATGAGCACGCCTTTGGCATCAAATCCTTTTCCGCAGGGGACCGTGCCTTCGGCCACTTTCTTCCAGACGAATGGCAGTCTACGCGGATTCTCGTATATTTCGTAGGTGTAGGGCGGGGTTGCGAATCCCAAGAGCAGCGGATATTGAACGACTCGGTAGGAGGCAATGGGAGAGATTCGCCCTTCCGCCACTGGCTCCGTTGACACGTCGATCAGTGTCGTCGATAGGGCCGCTAGCGCGACAACGAAGTTTGGGAACAGGAATAGGACTGGAAGTAAAATGCCCACGAAATATGCTGTGCGTCTTATTTGCCACAACAGAAATATCAGGGGGAACCAGGCTACGCAGGCGGCGGCAACGACAACCTGCAGCACCGTCGCCGACGCCGGGGAATAGCCGGAGAATGCCTGGATTGGCACCAGCGAAACGAGGCAAACAAGAGGGATTGCGGTGAGTACCTGCCATCGAATGTGGAGTGATGCGACTTTGCGCATCGATATCCATGCGGAGACGAGCAGGACAATCAGGAATGCAAGCAGGAGAAGACTTATCATTGCGCAGCCCTTCTCATGAGCTTGCTTTGGGTGATGCTTCGGCGCGCTTGGAGCGTGCGCCGCGCCAATAGAGAACCAGGCCGAGCAGGACGGACGCGACTGTGCCTAAGACCAGCTTGAGCTCGAATCCGAGTTTGCTTGAGGAATCACCGGGCGGGACTAGCGAGACGAGAATCCCGACCAGTACGACGAGGAAGCCGAGGCCGCCGCAGATCCAGACGCCGGGGATGCCGCCGGGAACGAGGATGGCGTGGGGATTCTGGTTGCGGTCTTTGCGGTGGGCGAGTTTGATGACCGCGGCGAACATGTAGAGAAATGGAATGAAGTAAAGAATGATGGCGGCATCGATGAGGACCTGGTAAGCGCCGCGGGTGGTGTCGTTGATCTGGCTGGCGAGAAGAATTGCGCCGGAAGCAATGGCTTGGACAAGGATGGAGACGTAAGGGGTTTTCCAGCGGGGATGGATCTTGCCGAAGGCGGCGGGGAGATAGCGGTCGATGCCGACGACAAAGGGAACGCGCGCGATT
>JBEKZG010000111.1:0-9051 GCA_049510095.1 Occallatibacter sp. | reverse complement strand
CATTCACCCGCAAGTTATTCTCTGACCGGTCAGCCTTTCAGGAGTTGGTGCGATCCTCAGAAGGAGTCGCCCGCGATCTTATCAACATCTTTAACCACGCCTACTTCTCAGCCCATCGCAGAGGCAAGGAGAAGATCGACAAGAGCAGCGTGACTGAGGCTGCACGGCTTTGGTATGAGCAGGATAAGCTTCGGAATCTCGATCAACCACTTCAGGAGCTTCTTCAACGCATCATCGAACAGGTGATTGGTCAGAAGAAGGCCCGTTCCTTTCTTTTAGCACGCGAATTTGGCAATCATCCGCTTATCCAAAAGCTATTTGACCTCCGGGTATTGCATGTGGTCCAACGTGGCTACGCCGACAAGGACAAACCCGGTGTACGATACGACATTTACACACTCGATTACGGTACGTATGTCGATCTTATGAATACTTCAAAGAAGCCGGATGTCGGCTTCGCAGAACTTGTGGCTGCTGCTGGCGAAGATTTTATCGTCCCATTCGACGACAAACGAAGCATTCGACGTATTATTCTCGATCCGAGCATTCTGAAATTCGAAGTCCAGCTAAAGCTACCTTCACCCTTTAGTTAGATTTCGGATCTAGGCTCAGACTCGTATTGAATACCGCAAGGTCTTGCGAACCTGGAGGCATTCGGCTCGGCAGCGATTAGCGGCGGTCTCTTGATCGGTCCCGAAATGTCGGCTTATCGGAATTTTTCTAACGAAAATGACCAGCAAACCGGAAACCGCACCACCACGCACCGGCCCAGGGCAATCGCACGAAGAAACTTGCTCACAGAACTGTTCCCAAGAAGCGAAAACAGGCCCTGGTGCAAGCAAAGCCAATCCGGTGCAATCACAGCCAATCCGGCCAATCCAGGAGGACGGCCCCAATCTTTCCCCCAAGTTTGCAGCTTAATTCGCGGAAACGCGCACAATCGATTCATGCCCATCCAAACACCAAACATCCCTCAATCCCTTCAACTCGCCAGGGATGAGCCGGTCCATACCCCAAAAAACAGGTACCCCACCCCCCTATTCTTTCACCAAGTACCTGAAAGCAAACAGGTTACATAAAATGGAAGATTGCAACCAATAGAAAACAAACAACTTAAAAATACAGGCAAAAATTACACCCCACCGAAACAAAGGACTTACGAAAAGCACTCCGTCGAGTATTCCCGGCATTGAGCGCAAAAACAGCAGTCTTGAGCCCAGCCGAAGCCGTTCTATCGGTCAACGCCCTGTCGTCGGCCATTCATGCGATTGCCCTGAGAGGATATGGTCATGTCCGGCCTTAGTAGAACCTTTGAAAAACGATAGCCGGCGGCTCGTGCCCATCAACCAGCCCGCAGCCCCGTACCAGCCTCCGGCTCCCTCGCGCGCGTCACTTCACCTTTTTGCCTAACAGAACCTTTAGCTACCTTTTATAGTTTTGGGCCCATCCTCTCAATGGAGCTGATTAGTCAGCTCAAGAACGGGAAGTTAGCAAAGGAGAAGAATATGTTGAATTCAAAGAACATGACATTGGCCGCCGCGTTAGTGGCTGCCTCGGCCTTGTCTGGATTCGCCTCTGAACAGAAGCAGGTGGCGCCAAAGCCGCAGGACAAATTCGTCCTCGCGGAACCTAAGGTCGAAGAACTGCTGCCTCTCGCTGCCCCAGCCAATGACACCAAGGTCTCGAAAGAGGAGTGGTTGAAGTTCATGGCAGCGGAGTTCGACCGGCTAGACAAGAGTGGAAGCGGCGTTGTGGACGTGACGAAAATGGCGCCATCGACATTGTGGGAGACTGGCATTGCAAAGTTAGGTAAGTAGCAGCCAGCTTCTCATTACCAGCTGTGCAGCCACTCTCCGTCCCGTCCAATCCGCACCGGCGCGTTGAACAACTCGCTGAGCCGTGCCTCAGTCAGCAACTCCGCGCGTGGTCCATCGCCGACAATGCGGCCGGCGTGCATCAGGATCACGCGCTCGATCTCCGGCAAGATCTCGCCGAGATGATGCGTCACCAGCACCAGGCCCGTTCCCTCGCGCGCTAGGCGGCTCAAAGTCTCCCGCAGTTCGCGCTGCGCCGCAAGGTCCAGCGCATTCGAGGGCTCGTCAAGAAGAAGCTGTTGCGGGCGATGGACCAGAGCGCGCGCAATGAGGATGCGGCGCTTTTCGCCCGCCGACATCTCTCCCACCAGTTGGCCGGCAAGGTGCGAAGCTTCAATCCGTTCAAGAGCCTCGCGGGCGCGTTCGCGCATCTCCGGTGTGACGTGAAGGTTGGGCCAAAGCGTGGATGCGGAGAAGAAACCGGCTATTACCGCGTCCAGCCCGGTGGTGACCGCAGTGCGCTCGCCGGGCAGTTCCGCGGCCACTATCCCGAAGTGACGGCGCAATTGTGTCAAGTCCCAACGCTCGCGGCCAAAGATGCGGACTGACATTCCCGGCCGGAAAATGGGATAGACCTGGCAGGTGATGGCCATGATCAGCGTGGATTTTCCGCAGCCATTGGGCCCCAGAATCGCCACATGCTCGCCAGTCCTGACGGTCAGGTTCACATCGTGGAGCACCACGCGCTCGCCGCGAGCAACATTCACATGCCGCAGTTCGAGGAATTCTCCCTGTCCTGGCGCATCCTGTTCGCGCGCCGCATTCGCTTCGCCACAGCGGTCAGTCATCCCACCCCCAACCTGTTAGATTAAATGGGGCAAACACCATGACCGACGCATCTCGGTTCCTCATTCCGCGTGGCTTCCGTTTCGGCGCAACGAAGGCCGGGCTCAAGAAGAGCGGCCGCACCGATTTCGCCCTGATTGTGGCCGACAAACCGGCCAGCGCAGCCGCTGCCTTTACAGCCAACCGTGTCACCGCGGCTCCGCTCACCGTCGACAGGGAAAACCTCCGCGCGACCGGAGGCAAGGTCCGCGTCGTGGCCATCAATGCGGGCAACGCCAACTGCGCAGCAGGCGCTCCGGGGCTGGCCGCCGCACGTGCCACTTGCGCGGCGGCGGCAGTGGCTTTCGGCTGTAACCCGGAAGAAGTGTTTCCCTCTTCCACCGGGATCATCGGTGTTCCCTTGCCGGTGGAGAAGCTGATTGCCGCGCTGCCCTCGCTGGCCGTATCCCTCGGCCCGGAGTTCGACCACTTCCAACAAGTTGCGCAGGCCATCCTAACCACCGATACCGTGGAAAAAACCGCTTTCGCGCGGCTGGAGGTAGAAGGCGCCGACGGAACGTTGTGCGAGATTCGCATTGCCGCCGTGTGCAAAGGTTCCGGCATGATCCATCCGCAGCGTATTCCGCACGCTACCATGCTTGTTTACGTCTTTACTGACGCGCAGATTGAACCGGCGGTGCTTGACAGTTACCTTCGTGGGGCAATCGAAGTTAGCTTCAATCGTATCTCTGTCGACGGCGACACTTCGACCAACGATACAGTCCTCCTGCTCGCGTCCGGTGCCAGCGGTGCGGTAATCGGACCGGATCATTCCGCTTTTGCAACGGCATTGACGCAGGTTTGCACTTCGCTTGCGCGGCAGATTGTCGCCGACGGCGAAGGCATTACGCATGTGGTGGAATTACGGATTGATGGGGCGGCAACGGATGCCGACGCGCTGAGGATCGCCAAAGCTATCGCGCACTCTCCGCTGGTCAAGACCGCCTGGGCGGGAGCCGATCCCAACTGGGGCCGGCTGGTCGCAGCCATTGGCTACTCGGGCGCGGAAGTTGATTCTGACCGCATCGATATCGATTTCGGAGAGTTGCCGATCTGCCGGGACGGCGGCCGCGCGCCGGAGTTTGACGAACTCGCCGCTCATGCGTACATTGTGCAGCCCGAGTTTTCCATCGCCATTCAACTCCATCAGGGCTCAGGCTCCTGCGTCTTCTGGACGACGGACCTGACAGTGGAGTACGTGCACATCAATGCGGATTATTCTTCGTAAAGGCGGGGGCTTCAAACTCGGTATCCTCCTGCGTGGGCAACTGCGTCTGATTTACCATTACTGGTAAGTGATGTTTCACTTTGGAAGTAAAGAAATGCGCACCACTCTTGCCATCGACGATGACGTTTTATTGGCCGCCAAGAGAATTGCTGCCGCTGAACATAAGACAGTCGCCGAGGTCATTTCCGCGCTTGCTCGGAGTGCGTTGCGCCCCATCCCGTCGGCCCTGGCCACTCGCAACGGGATACCTTTGCTTCCTGTGCGTCCGGGCTCTCCGAAAGTGACCTCAAGACTGGTTAAACGACTTCAAGAAACGCAACATTGAACTAGTTCGTGTTGCGAGCCTACCCAAACGTCACCAGCGCAGCGCTCCCGGCCGGCAGATCAAGTACCGCCGTTCCGTCGCGGACAGGTAGCGCCTCGTAATCGCCGGACCACGCGCCGCTGGCTCCCACTGGATTTGTTCCGAGCGTGACATCCGCGGTGTCGTTCAGCCGTGGCGCAACCAGGCGCAATGCGCGTGCCTGGCTGGTTCTTCCGCCCGGGTCGACAGTGAGGCGCACGGCCCGGTCAGCGTCCTTATTGAAAACAACAGCCTTCACCGGACCACTCTCGCTGTGCAACCCGTATGCCGTCAGCAATGGGGCTTCCTGCTGATTGTCGACCACGGAGTCGATGAGGCGGCCGGGGCCGGCCTCGGCAAAGAGCAGCATGCCGTAATAAATAGGCCGGGCCACAAAACCGTTGCGTGAGGTTCCGGCAATCGGCGTATACCATCCATAGCCGCCGCCGTGGAAATTGATCCCAATGCCGCCCACACTGGCGAGCTGGTACATAAGATCGCCTCCCCACAATGCGGATGCGAACGTGTCGCTCACGCCCTGCTTTCCGGCCTGATAACAGGAGTTGGTCTCAGTCAGGCGAAAAGGCAACTTCGAGTCTTGCCGCGTCTGCTCCATGCCCTCGAATTCCTGCACAAGTTTCGGGTTCGGTCGCAGCAACCGCTCGATGGTCATGGATGGATCGGTGGGCGGACCCTCCGCATAATAGTGCTGGGATAGAAATGCGGCCCGGCTGCTAAACCGCTGGGCGAACGGCACCAGCCACTCGTTATTGAATGCCGTGTCAGGACCGGCGAAGGGCGCATGAGGCACGCGCTGCCGGATCACCTCATGGAAATGTTGCCACTCGGCGGCGAATTGCGCGAAGTCATAATCGGCCTTGCGAATCCCGTTGCGGTAAAAGAGGTCAGGCTCGTTGCAAAGCTGAAAAGCGATCAGCTTTTCGCCCATGGTCTTCATTACGTAATCCGCTTCGTCGGCCGCGGTTTCCGCGGTTCCCGTACCCATGTTCAGGCCATAAATGAGTTTCCACCCGGTTATATCGATGAAGCCGCGAAGATTGCGGACCGCGAGTGGCGTGATCTTGCGCGGAGTCGCAGGCCCTTTGCCGGTATCCGGTCCAATCGCCTGCTCCAGCACCGCAGCAGTATCGCGGTTTTTTGAGTTGGCATCCTCCCCAGGTGTGGATTCGGGGCTCCAATAGCAGAATTCGCTTGTGTTGCCGCCGATGCGCAACACACCCGCTGATCCAAGACGGCGGATGAATCCGGCCAGCTCCGTGTTAGCTGGGGAGAAAAACTCGGGATCGGCCAACTGGGAGCTCTCATAGCTGAGGCCTGTGAAATCCGCGGGGATCGCGTAACCGGGCTTGTGAGGATTAAGTGTGAGTCGAAGTGATGCGTGCGATGGTTCTGCCAAGCTGAAGGTCGCTCCTATTGCGGCACCCGACGCGAGAACAGAACATTGAAGAAACGCCCTGCGGTCCATGCCCGGTATTTGAGCACAGTCAACTTAGGCTTGCAAAACCCGCCGGTCTGCCCGCGACTGGCAATGTCGGAGAAATCAGTCCATCAGTCCTCGCGCAAAGCGACCATCGGTTCTACAGTCGTGGCGCGGCGCGCCGGAAGGTAGCACGATGCCAGCGCCGCAAACGCCAGCGTTGTTCCCACTGAGACGTAGGTCGCCGGATCCCACACGCTGACAATGACGAAGTCGCTTACTGCGCGCGCCACCATCAGGGCAGCGGCCAGGCCAACCACAAGCCCGGATGCCACAATCCAGATAGATTGGCGGTAGATCATGCGAAAAACGGTGCCGCGGCTTGCTCCCAGCGCCATGCGCAACCCGATCTCATGAATGCGCCGGCTCACCGAGTAAGAAACAACGCCGTAAAGTCCAATCACCGCCAGCGTCAATCCAAGACCACCCATGATCGCGGCCAGCGAAGCTCCAATCTGGAAAAGCAGAAGCCCGTTCATGGTATAGAGCCCCTCGCGCATCGACTGCACTTGAAAGATGGGCAACTCAGGCGCGATGCCGTGGACTGCCTTCTCCACGGTCGGCGCCAGCGCAAGCGGATCGGCTTCGGTCTTCAACTGGAAGACCATCAGGGTGTTCCCTTTGGAGTGCTGCAGGTACGGTATGTAAAAGTAATTTCTTGCCTTGGCGCCGCCAAAGATTTGGAACTCCGCGTCCCCGGCGATTCCAACCACCTCCATCTTGCGATTCTTCTCGCCTGCCATGCTGAAGGTGCGGCCGATTGCGTTCTGATTGGGCCAGTACTTCCTGGCTGTACTCTCGCTCACAATTGCCACGTCCCGGCCGTGTTCATTGTCCGCGTCGGCGAAGGCACGGCCGCCGGCAATATGGATGCCCATGACGCTGAAGTATTCCGGCGAAACCACGTTGTAACCAGCGTCATTATCTGTGGGATTGGCTGGAGCCGGGGCCCCGTCAATCGTGAGCCGGTCTCCGCTGCCAAAGTAGCCCAATGGAACTGAAGTTGCGTGGCTCACAAAGTCGACACCCGCCAGTTGATGAAGGCAAGCGGTGATGTTCACGGCTAGGTCACGGGTTTGCGGGTCAGTCATCCCGAGTTCATTGGCGTCGATCGCGAAGTTGAGCACATGATCCGGCTTGAAACCGAAATCCATGGTTTGCATTGCGGAGAGACTGTGCACAAACAGAGCGGTGACAACTAGCAGCACAAGAGAGCCCGCGATCTGAAAGGCCACCAGGCCGTCGCGCAGCCAATGGCGTCCGGTGGTCACACCGCGGCTGCCTTCATGCAGGACTGTGTTTACATTAGCCCTTGCAATGCGCAGAGCCGGCACAAGCCCGACAATAATTCCGGCCAACAGGGCGATCGCGAAAGAATAAAGAAAGATGCGCCAGTCAAATTCGAATGAGAAGTTGACGGGAATATCGGCGTGGATATTAAGGTGACTCAGCAGGCCGCTGCACCACATGCCGAGAACAATGCCCATCCCTCCGCCCATCAGCGCCAACGTGACACTCTCGGTGATCATCTGGCCAACCAGGCGTGAACGCCTGGCTCCGAGCGCCGTGCGGATTGCCATCTCGCGCTCGCGCACCGTGGCGCGCACCAGAACAAGGTTTGCCACATTCACGCAGGCCAGCAGCAGCACCAGGCCGGCCAGTGACAGAAAGAGCGCGGCGATGATGTACATCGTGTTTGGATTGCCGGAATTGATGCGAAGAGCCCGCTCGGGATAGGCTTCCAGGCCGAGTTTCTTTTCGAAATCCGGCTGCTGGCGCATCAGACTCTGCGCAATGACGTTGAGTCCGGCATTTGCCTGCTTCATGCTCACTCCCGGACGGAGGCGCGCGTAGACGACCAACATGCGATTCTGCCAGTTGTTCATGGCATCCACAGGTGTGCCGGCGATGGGCAGTTCCGACAATGGCAGATATCCGTCGACAAGTACGAAGCTCTGTACCCCGTGAAAGCCTTCAGGGGCCACGCCGGCAATCGTCACCGGATGTCCGTTGATGGTAACCGGCCGTCCCACTACATTCGGATCGCGGTTGAACTTCTGCTTCCAAAACCCGTAATCAAGAACAATGACCGGGTCTTTCTCCGGCACCTCGCCTTCGCTAGGCAGAAAAAGGCGGCCGGCGGTCGGCTTGAGGCCCAGACCATCAAAGAAGTTGCCGCTGACGTAGGTGGTCATGATGCGCTGCGGCTGCTGACCCGCCACCGCGAATCCGTCGAGCGAGAGTGTGTACGCAAACGTGTCGCTGAATGAACGCCCGTTCTGGTCGCGGATCGCCTTGAACTCCGGCCATGAAAATCCCTGTTGCAAGGGACCGTTGCCTTCGCGCGGAACCAGCGTGGCAATTTGCTCGGGGTGCGGCACAGGCAAGGGCTTGAGCAGCAGCGAATTGATCAGGCTGAAAATCGCCGTGTTGGCTCCAATCCCCAGAGCCAGGGTCAGCACGGCGGTGATGGCAAAGCTGGGCGCCCGCCCCAATTGACGAAAAGCGAAACGAAGATCCTGAAGCAGGGTTCCCATGCTGGCCTCCGCGCACACAAATCCTGTATATGCGGAAGATAATGCACGTGCACTGCCAATTAACCAAAATCGTAAGTACTTCATCTTGAAGGGAATTTGTGCGCCGGAAACCGCGGAATCAGGCGCGTCTTGTACGGTTTCGAGAAAGGTTGTCCGGAACCGGACAGCCGGACCCATCTTGAATTGCGGGTCCCGGAATGGACCCTTCATCGCAATGCGGCAGCCTTTTGGCGGCTTTTTCATCCCTACCTTACCCTCGCGGACGTATCGTTGGTTCATCGCTTGCTGCAGAGGTAATCTGTGTCCAAAGCGGACCACGAGGTAGCCCATGTCTGAAGTTCCCGTCTCAGTCTTGCCGCAGTTCGGATCGATAAAAGACCAGAAAACCGCCATGACCGTTGATGCCCTGGCCCGCTCTTTCCTCGATAACCTCTTCTTTGTCCAGGGCAGGTCGATGGAGCGGGCTACCGTGAACGACCGGTATATGGCGCTTGCGCACACCATTCGCGACCGGCTGGTGGAGCGCTGGATTTCGACGGGGAAAAACTATCAGGCACAGGACGTGCGAGTGGTCTGTTATCTCTCTGCCGAATTCCTGACCGGGCCACACCTTGCCAACAACCTGATTAACCTTGGGATCTACGATGAAGCCGAGCAGGCCATGCGGCAACTGGGGCTGGATCTGAATACGCTCATCGACCAGGAAGAAGAACCCGGATTGGGCAATGGCGGCCTGGGACGGCTGG
>JBEKZG010000110.1:0-9095 GCA_049510095.1 Occallatibacter sp. | reverse complement strand
CTATTTGAACGTGTGAAGAGTGCGACGTCCGAACAAACCGGAAACAACTTGGGAACACCCATGCCGTCAGTCCCCACTCCGGCCGCCTGCAAGCTCCAGTCCCAACCGGAATGCATCGATAAGCCAACCGAGGCATCCGATCCAGCGGGCGATCCGCCATCGACCAATGCTTCGCGAGCGGATTTGGAAAAGGCGTTCCGACTGGAGATGTTAGAGCTTGAACGGGCGCTTCGCAAGCTGTTTCCACATCTCGATCATCTCGGCAGAGACCGGAGAAGCTTGGGCCAGTTGATAGAGATCGGCGCAGAAACGAAAAGGATCGAATGCAGAGAGGTCGAGGAGCTCCGTCAAGTTAATCGGACCCGCAATGCACTCTATCATGCTGGCGAGTACGACGTTCAAGATACGGAACTTATCCGAGCAATTCGCTCCGTCGAGATGCGGCGCAAGTATCTATCGGGGAAAGCTCGAAGAGAGCTCTGAAAGACCCTGCCGATCAATAAGTCATAACGAAACCGGGCGGGCGGCCCCGGTCCGGGAGCGGTAAGTTCTCCCTCTTGATCTGGGTGCCCCCGGTCTCTCGCAATTGGAGGCCGGGGATACCAAGACCTTAACTACAAGGCTGGGAACTGCATACCGCCACCTTGATGACTCCCGTGAAACGCCGATCTAGCCAACTGGCGCTCGCATCCCACGCAATGTCGCTATATCCCAAATCGATTGAAATCCACCACATTCAGTCAAATGGCTCCAACCCACCATCGACACGCCCGGCGATTTGCAGATAATTACCTTCCGAAGTCGCACAATTGTCAGTAGGAGATGAGCGCCGCAATGCCGCCGCAATGCTCACAAAGACCGGCAGCCACCGGACAGAACGCAATAACTCCTTTGGTATCTATATTCTGCAAATAACTTCTTTAGAATCTGTATTTTGCAGCGAAGACAGCCTCGTAAACCGCTGAAAACAAGCCACTTCTTTACAGAGATAGGGTGGGGGTAGGAGACCGAAATGTACAAAGAATGTCGCCACATCAAATCCGACGGAACCAAGTGCCAGTCGCACGCGTTGACCGGTAAGCCATTCTGCTACTTCCACACGCGTCTCCACGGTCTCGCCTCGAAGCCGAGCACGGTGTTTGATACGATCGAAATCCCCGTCCTCGAAGATCGCAGCGCCATCCAGCTCGCCCTCTCCCAGGTCCTCAGCGCACTCGGCTCCTCCCGCCTCGACCCCAAGCGCGCCGGTCTCTATCTCTACGGCCTCCAGATCGCATCGCAAAACGTCGACCGTCGCCGTGACATCGTGCCCGGAACTACAGTTGAAACCATCACTTCCAACCCCGACGGAGATGAATTGGCGCCGGAAGAAATCGTTTGCGAAGACGGTTGCTACCACTGCAGCGAGAAGGAAACCTGCGAGGACTACGAGCCCGAAGACGAAGAGGAAGACCAACGGCAAGCGGGCTCGCCATCATCGCAACCCGTCTAACTCAAGCCGGCTCCTTGCTTCCACCTTCCGGCGCACCAAACCCTCCACAACGTCCGCGCCAGCTCTGCCGGATCCGTTCACGCTCTTCGGGAGTCAGCGTCTCCCAGTGCTCGGCCATCCTCCGCCGTTTCGATTTGCCGGCCCCATGCCCGCCAAATCCTCCAAACAAAATCCTGCACAGTACCAGCAGTCCAAGCGCCTGCCAGAAGGTAATCGCATGCAATCCGAACAGCGCCGGCGCAAGCCAGTTCCACAACAGCATCACCACTTCGCCGAACAGCGATACAAAAGCAACCAGCGCCAGCGGACCCACAACAAAAATCCACTTGTTTCTCTTCACCCAACCGTCTCTCATGTTATTTTCCTCACTTGCTCATAAACTCATCGTGAATCGTCTGCAACCGGCGCCGCAGATACAGCACCGCGTATCGCTTGCGTGAAAGCAGCGTGTTCACGCCCACTCCGCTCTCCGCCGACATCTCCTTGAAGCTGCGCCCTTCGAATTCCTGCGCAATGAATACTTCACGCTGCTCGTCCGGCAATTCGGCAAGCGCCGTTGTCAACGTATCCACAAGCACGCCTCGAAGGTAAAGCGCGTCCGGCCCGTCATCGGACGAGGGCAACAGATCCTCGATCTGCAGCAGTTCGCCCTCGTCGTCCTCAACCCCTAGGTCCATAAAGTTCTCCGGTTTCTTCTTCCGGAAGAGGTCCGTGATGCGGTTGCGAGCCACACGAAACAACCATCCGGCAACATAGTCAATTGGCAGCAGCAGGCGGTGCGCTCTCACCAGCTCGTAGAAGACCTCCTGCAAGAGATCCTCCACGTCCCCTTCGTCGGGCACACGCTTTCGAATGAAATTGCGGAGCCGCGATCGTTCCCGCGCGATGACTTCCGAGATTTCCCGGTCTTGCTCCATCATCGCGGTCACGCTCATAGCTCGTCCATCCACTACTAAAGACGAACGGCAGCCGCAAATATTGTAGTGATTCCAAAGCAGGCCGCATGAATCCGGTCTTGAAAGGGCTCGGCTTCAGCCGTGCCGCATGGTGCTGAATAGAATCGGGGTTTTAGCCCCAGGGGGATGTTCCGCACTTGTTGCGCAGTATTTTGCAATCGGTTCTCAATCCGGTTCTTCACACCTTAACGAAGATCTTCTTCCGGTACAGCAACCACACCGGAACAAAACAGACCGCGGTGTAAGTAACCGAGTAGGCAAATGCAGCCCACCCCGGATCCGGAATATGAGCAAAGACGCGTGTAAACGCGTAACCAAACAGATCGTTGCGCCGGCCGCCAGAGGTAATGGGAATCAGTCCCACCACTCCCGGCAACAGTTCGCTGATCATGTAAGCCACAATCGCGTTCGACCCGAAAACCAGCCATGGCCAGGTCCACCCCTTACGCCAGCCCTTCACCTCAACCATCCAGAAAATCACCGTAAGCACAGCCAGCGAATACCCCGCCGCCACCAGTACATACGAGCTAGTCCACATGTTCTTGTTCAGCGGAAACCATATCGACCACAAGTACCCCAACCCCAAACACGCAACACAACCCACTGCCAGTCCCACCGCCTTGACCTTCACCGCGCGCTGCCCACGCAGCCAGAGCCCCGTCAGCAGCCCAATCAGCGCCGTTCCAATCGCCGGCAAATCGCTCAGCAGCCCTTCAGGATCGCGTACATCGTGCGTCCCCCACGGCAGATAAAGGTGTCCCCTCATCAGCAGCCGGTCCAGCCAGCTCACCAGGTTCTGCGTCTGGTCCATGAAGGGGATATCCCGTCCCGGCAAACCCGCTCCCGGCACCGGAACCCAGCGCAGCAACACCCAGTACCCCACCAGCGCCAGCACCAGCGCCGCAACCTTCGTCCATACCCGCCGGTCCCACAGATAGAACAGCCCCACCACCAGGTAGCAGATGGCAATTCTCTGCAACACGCCGTAAAACCGAATGTGCACCAACTCGAAATACGGAAAGCTGTTGACCACAACGCCAAGCAGAAACAGGATTACCGCTCGCTTCAACGTGTGCCATGCCATCTGCGCCCGCGTCGCCCCGCGCTTCAGACGCGCGTCAAATGCGAACACAATTGAAGCCCCCACCACCAGCACAAACGTGGGAAACACCAGGTCGGTCGGCGTCAGCCCGTTCCATTGCGCGTGATTCATAAATCCCCACGAGCCCGCGCCCCCGTTATTGTTCACCATGATCATGAACGCGATGGTGATGCCCCGCAGCACATCGATTGAAATCAGCCGCTGCGGCGGCGTTGTACCCACGCCAGGTTCGCTAGTCACAGTTCAGGTCTCCGTTCGCGCCATTCGAGCAATGCCCACTACCCTACGCGTTTGGGCCCGCATTCGCCAACTCCGCCCGTCTCACTCTGTCATTCCCCTCGTCCTCGCTGGTACACTCCCTCTTCAGGCAAATTACAAGCAACTTTGCTTGTGCTTTCAGGGAGGCTGTCCGTGCCGGATTTTCAACCCTTCGTCTCACCCGATCAGAATCCACCGGAATTCACCTTCCGCGCCCTCTTTCTCGGTTCCATCTTCGGCATCGTCTTCGGCGCCGTTACAGTCTACGTCGGCCTGCGCGCCGGTCTCACCGTCGCTGCTTCCATTCCCATCGCGGTGCTCTCCATCAGCATCCTCCGCGCCTTCGGCCGCGCCTCCATCCTTGAAAACAACATCGTCCAGACCACCGGCAACGCCGGCCAGTCCATCGCCTCCGGCGTCATCTTCACCCTCCCCGCTCTCGTCTTTCTCGGCTTCGATCTCGAATATTCTCGCATCTTCATGCTCGCCCTCATTGGCGGATGGCTCGGCGTGCTCTTCATGATCCCCCTCCGCCGCCAGCTCATTGTCGAGGAGCACGGCAATCTCCCTTACCCCGAAGGCACTGCCTGCGCCGAGGTTCTCATCGCAGGCGAGAAGGGCGGCTCGCTCGCCTCCCGCGTGTTCCTGGGCCTGGGCCTCGGCGGCCTCTACACATTCTTCCAGAACGAAAACCTCTTCAAAGCGTGGCCCGGCACACCCGAGTTTCAACCCGACTTCGGGCCGCAGCACATCCTCCGGGGCGCGTCCATCAAGGCCGACGCCACGCCGGAATATCTCGGCGTAGGCTACATCATCGGACCCCGTGTAGCCGGCGTCATCTTTGCCGGAGGCGTCTTCTCCTGGCTGGTTCTCATGCCGCTCATCTACTTCTTCGGCAAGAATCTAAGCGTTCCCATCTATCCCGGAACCATCCCCATCGCCGCCATGGGCCCCAGCCAGCTCTGGTCCACTTACATCCGTCCCATGGGCGCAGGCGCGGTCGCCGCCGCCGGCCTCATCACCCTCATCAAGACCCTCCCCACCATCGTCGGCGCGCTCACCTCCGGATTCAAAAACCTCAAGCCCGGCGCCGCCGCAAAGGCCAAGCCCATCCGCACTGAAAACGACCTCTCCATGGGCGTTGTCGTTCTCGGCTCGCTCGCCATCGTCGCCCTCATGTTCTTCTTCCTTCAGTTCAAACCCGTCCCCGGCGCGCAGGTCGGATGGGCCGCCAACCTCGCCGCAGCCCTCCTCGTAGTCGTCTTCGGATTTCTCTTCGTCACCGTCAGCTCGCGCATCGTCGGCCTCATCGGCAGCTCCGCCAGCCCCGTCTCCGGCATGACCATCGCCACCCTCATGGCCACCTCCGCCATCTTCCTCGTCAACGGCTGGACCGCCCCCGCTTTCGGCGCCCTCGCCATCACCATCGGCGGTGTCGTCTGCATCGCCGCCTCCAACTCCGGTGACACCTCGCAGGACCTCAAGACCGGCTACATCATCGGCTCCACGCCATGGAAGCAGCAGGTCGCCCTCATGATCGGCGTCGTCGTGTCGACAATCGTCATCGGTGGAACTCTCAACCTCATGAACACCGGCCTGCAGCAATTCCGCGCCGCCCCGCAGCCCTGGGACATCAACGCCTCCCACCCCGGCGTAGCCGTGCAAACCGACGCCCAGCACCTGCCCGATTCCATTCGCGTCCAGGCCGCGGGAAATTCGTCAGACAAGTCCTCCACCGTCCACCAAAAATCCGATTACGTGATCCTCAATGCGCTAGGTTCGCCGGAACTCGCAGACGGCAAATATCTCTACTCACCCGCCACGCATCAGATTGAAGTCCAGTGGATCCAGGGCATCGGCAGTGAGAAGGCCGCCGCCCCGCAAGCCCGCCTCATGGCCACAGTCATCAACGGCATCCTTACCCGCAAGCTCCCCTGGGGACTGGTCATGATGGGCGTCTTCCTGGTCATAGCCGTCGAGCTTCTCGGCATCCGCTCGCTCAGCTTCGCCGTAGGCGCCTATCTCTCCATCGGCACCACGTTGGCCATCTTCTGTGGAGGCATGGTCCGCTTCTTCGTCGACGCGGCAGTCAAAAAAGCCGGAGGCGACAAGGTAGACACCGAAAGCGAAATCTCTCCCGGCTCCTTATTCGCATCGGGACTAATAGCCGCCGGCGGCATAGTAGGCCTGATAGGCGTAGCGTTAAAAGGCTACGAACAAACCTTCGACAAAGGCGACATCCTGAACTTCCCCCACACATTTTTAGATAACAACTATGTAAGCGTGTTAGCCTTCGCCCTGTTAGCCTTCTCCCTCTACTACTTCGCCCGCAAGCCGCTGAAGAAGTAGCCCACAAAGACTACGGGGCCCAGAAACAATTTGAGTTTATAGCTGTACAGCGTAGTATTAGGGGCGCAACCTCGATCAGATTCCTGTGAGATGCCGATGGCGCAACGCAAGAAACCATCCTCGACACCCACGCCTCATGCTCAGCCCGAGCAGAAGCGACAAACAACCGAAAACCCGCTTGTGTTTATTAGCCATGACAGCCGGGATGCTGACCTCGCTGAGGCCTTTGGCAACCTGCTTACAGATGCCAGCGGCGGCATTCTCAAGTCGTTTCGTTCGTCGGACCGCAAGGGGACCGCTGGCATCGAATACGGTCAAGAGTGGTATCGCGCCATTATGCAAAAGCTCGATGACGCGACGGATGTTGTGGCGCTCCTGACGGCCCGAAGTGTCAATCGCCCATGGATTCTATATGAGGCTGGTGTTGCCAAAGGAAAGCTCAGCTCGAATGACCGAGTCTTTGGAATCGCGCTTGGTGTAAGTCTGGATGAGGCCGCCACAGGACCGTTCGCTCAGTTCCAAAACTCTCCAGACGAGGAAGATGCGATTACTACGCTCGTACTTCAACTCATCCGTCGCCATCCTCAAGCTGCCCCACGAGAAGAGGCCGTTCGACGCCAGGTTCAAACATTTCGCGAGTCCGTCGCCAGCCTCCTAAAGGATCGAAGGAAAGAGACCGCCGTTACCCCGGTTCGTGCGGATGAAACTTCAGTTGCTAAGTTCTTCGAAGAGATCAAGGTTCTTGTTGGGGATGTTCCGGAGCGTGTTGCTGGGCAATTAGGAGCCGATCCGCAAGTGCGCCGTATGAGGCGCCGCAGACGATTCCACCCAATGTTCTTGGAAGATATTCTCCATCACCCAATGTGGAAGGAATCACCCGATGCGGCGGGCGTTCCCATTCTCATTGCATTCAGCTTGCTGCGTGATGACTTCCCCTGGCTTTATGAGCTTGGTGCTCACTTGTACCGTACAATCGAGGGCGGCGATCCACGCGCCATCGACCGCGCCCGAAGAACTCTTCTTAACACGCTTGAGATGACGACGCATGGTCCATTCATGCACGAAATGATGGGCGGCCCGGAAGACGAGGATGCCGTCATGTTTCTGCATCACTTCGTACACGAAATAGACCGTTTCATTCCGAAAACCAAGCGGCGCGAACTGCCCTCGCAAGAAAAGAAACCGTAGAAGTCTACTAGGTGACCATCCTTTGCGCTTTTGGTAAAGGTCGGGGACGCGCGCCTAGGCCACCACCTGTAGCCTCACCCCTTCACGCTCCTGCAAGCAAGCAATAACATTGAACAGATTCGACGCCGTAGGATTCCCCTTAGGCCCGAACATCTGGTGCAGCGTCTTCACATGAATCCCTGTCTTTTCCGCCAGCGCCGGAAACCCCAGCGTCGCATTGATAAAGTCGCGCAGAATCTCGCGTCCCAGCGCCGCCTCACCCGCCAGCAGCGCCTCGACAGCATCGCTCAAGAGCCCGCGCCGAAACTCCTTGTCGCTCCGCACGCGCGCCTGCACAGTCTCCCGAAAATCCCGCGTCAACGCCATGATCCAATAGTAATCTGTATTTTACCGTTAATCTCGCTAGAGGATCCGGCAATTTGCCGTACAATAAGAAATGCAATCAGGAGCACGCCCGCCATGCCTCAAACCCAAACAGCCCGCGCCGCCCGCCTTGAAGCCCGCATCTCCCCGGACCTGAAGCGCCGCCTGGAATACGCGGCATCCCTGCGCGGCGCCACGCTCACAGAGTTCGTAGTCCAAAGCGCCCAGGAAGCCGCCACGCGCACCATTCGCGAGAACGAAGTTCTCACCCTGAGCGAGAGCGCTCGCGCAGCCTTTGCCGAACTGCTGCTGAACCCTCCCCGCCCCAACCGCAAGGCCATCGCCGCCACCAAGCGGTACAAGTCGCAGTTCGCCCGGAGCTGAAACCGAATGCCGACTCCTGGGTCCGGCCAACGATTAAAAATCGAACTCCTCGACAAGAAACGCCACGACCGTACCACTTTCTCCTGCGGCGTTCACGCCCTCGATGCCTATCTGCAACGTCAGGCCGCGCAGGATATGGAAAAGCACGCCGCCGTCGTCTACGTAGCCGTCATCGAGCCTCCAGCCATCGCCGGCTATTACACCCTCTCCCAGTTCAGCATCGACTTCGTGCAGCTTCCCGACGCCCTCGCCAAACGCCTCCCGCGCTATCCAATAGTTCCCGCCACGCTCCTTGGCCGGCTCGCCGTCGCCTCGGCGCTCCGCGGTCAGCGCATCGGCGAAACCCTCCTCTTCGACGCGCTTCACCGCTCCCTGTTTCAAAGCGCCCACATCGCCTCGACCGGCGTAATCGTTGACGCCAAAGACGAGAGCGCCGCCGCATTCTACCGCCGATACGGCTTCGCACAAATTCTCGATGCCGGCCAGCGGCTCTTCCTGCCCACGAGAACCATCGAACAGATGTTTTGAATTTGACTTATGACGCTGGAAAAGCCGGTCTCCCTGGCCCGCGAAAGCAAAATGCCACCACCCCGCGCCGCCACGACACCCAATTTTCCCCTCCCGGAAAACCAATCCTCCCCTCGCGCCCCTCTTATTCGTCAGGAGGGAAGACCGAAATGAAACGCATGCTTTCCACGATCGGTTATCTGGCTCTCTGTTGCCTCACCGCGTCTGCGCAGGAAGATCATGCAGCCAAAGCCGCCATGTCCGATCAACAGTTCGTCGACTTTGTTGCGCAAACCGACATGCTTGAGGCCCATCTGGGCCAAATGGCCGCGGATCGATCCCAGAACCAGGACGTGACAAATTACGCCAACATGCTCATAGCCGACCACACCACCGATTATCGGCAGTTGTCTGCCCTGGCGGCGAAAGACGGCTTCACCATTCCCCAGGGGTTGGACGCCGCTCACAACCGCATGATCGAGCCCTTCGAAAAGCT
>JBEKZG010000011.1:0-21167 GCA_049510095.1 Occallatibacter sp. | reverse complement strand
CTTCGACCCCTTCTGCGCGCCGATATCGTGAAAGGTGAGAGTAACAGTTTCATCGGGCGCGGCAGCCGGCGCGCTCGCCGCAAACTGCGCATAATCCCATTTCGCCGCAGCCAAAGCTGGATCCGGATCGGTCCACACTGGCGTCCCGGTCTTCCCCGCGTATTCCACCACCACGCCCAGCCCCATCTTCCGCGCCTCCGCCAGTGTCGACCCCAACACCCACACACCTGGCTGGTTCATCTCGACTACCGCATCCACACGTTCCGCCACGGCCAACGAAAGCACTTCCACCGCCACCGGGTTCGGCACCGGGTTTCCATCCATGGCAATCACCTTGAAGGTATGTCCCGGCGGAGCCAGCATCACGTTTTCCGTTGCACTGGCATTCAGCAGGCGCATCAGCACACGCTGTCCCTGCTTCACGCGAATCGGCTCGCCCGCACCCAGCATGTGCTGGTTCACCGTAGCGTATTGATAGCCCACATCCGATCCCGTAGTCAGCGGCTGGTTCGCCGATTCCGCCCGCATCGTTTCCACCATGGGCACAAACGACGGCCCCCAATGGTGTATGGCGAGAAAAATCTCCTGGTCGTAGTGGCCCTCGTCTTGCCCTCCGTCCGCCTTGCCTTCCACCAGCAGAAATCCAAACTGCCCGCTGTACGTGCCCAGCGTCAAGTCTCCGCCAGCCCCCGCATGTGTGTGGTACCAGCGCGTCCCCGCGGGCTTCGGCGTATACGTGTAGCGCAGCAGTCCGCCGGGAGGAATCATAGGCGAACCCTCTTCCATCGCGCCGTCGTTCTTCGAGTCGATAGCCAGCCCATGCCAATGGACAATATCCGGACTGGCGCTCCCATTCGTCACGTCAATGGTCACCGGAACACCCTCGCGCAACCGCAGCAACGGCCCCGGCACCTGCCCATTGTAGGCAGCAGTCTTCACCACCACCCCCGGCGCAATCTCCAGATTGCAAGGCTCGATTCGCAGCGAATAATCTGCCTTAGCGGCAGCCGCACCAGCAGCAACAATACTACTCAAAGCTCGCCCAGGCAGCGCCGCAGCAGCAACCCCGCCACCTAGTACCATCCCCCCACTACGCAAGAGCCGCCTGCGGTCCATCCAGGTCATAGCAATCCCCGTCACCATCCGTGCCGATCCATATTCTAAGGAATCTCTGCACAACTTGCTCTATTCGAGTAAATCTCTGCACAAACTTGCTCTGTAACAGGGCACGACTTCAGTCGGGCCTATAAGGTCAAAAAAATGATGGGCTTTAGCCCCTGCAAAAACCACCTGCAGGGAACGCTGAGCCTATGCAGAGCTTCCTAAGGCGACGAAGCGATTGTTAGGGCTCGCGCATAAATAAGCTGTGCGATATAGGGATCATTGCGGCAGAAGTGAGTAGTTCCAATCGCCATGGAAGGCGTCTGGTTTCAGGTTGAGTTTGGCCATTTCCTCAGCCGATATTTCGACTCCGGCGGGATAGGTTTTTTGTGTCGGTTTTGCCTTGATCTTGAGCCCCGTCGCAGTCCTGGTGTTGGCAATCGGATCGATGATGGTTTGGTAGCCGATCAACGGTCTTGCCCGCCGGTTTAGTGTGATGAAGGAAAACATGCGGTGCTCGATCTTATTCCATTTACTGGTTCCCGGCGGAAAATGCGCTATCTGGATATGCAGACCGGTGAGGTTGGCCAGTTGCTGTAACCCGGCCTTCCACAGCCGCGACCGGCTGGCATTGCTGGCTCCCGCATCGGCCATGATCGGTAACTTCGCCGCCTTGGGATAGACCTTGCACCCCATATGCTTCCACCAAGCCAGGATGCTATCGATGGCAAACTCGGCCGTGTCGTGATCGATGCCCACGCTCACCCAACCCTCATTGCGTCCCAAGTCGTAAATCCCATAGGGAATCGCCTTGCCCAGTTCCTTGTCCGGGAAATCATGGACCAGGGTCTTTTGCGGCTCGGCTTGCGGTTGCCGATGCGATACCCCTGCCGTTTGAGTTCCGCGGCCAGTTTGCGTGTGCTCTTCGCAGTCCAGCGCAAGAACGGCTCCGGGCCGCCCCGTGCCACCGGATCCACCCGTTGCTCCAAGGCCTTAAGCAGATCGGGATGATGAAAGGTGAGCGGCTTACGGCCCCCTCCCGCTCGGCGGCTTCGTCCTGGGGTCAGGAATTTCCCCTTGCGCTGTTGCAATTCGCGGATACCGGTGTGGATTGTGGTCCGCGACAGACCGGTTGCTTGGGCCACCAACGATACCCCGCCGCTTGGTCCGGAAGGTCACGGAGCGCCCCGTACTTTTTCCGCACAGCGGCCAACGCTGTTCCCATGGAAAAAGCGTATGCCAGGTTTCATACTTGTCCAAGTTAATTATGCGCTGTCCCTTAGCGTTGGATTCTTGCCGATCCCCCTTTGGCGAAGGCGCGCACCTGATCCACGGTGGCCATGGTTGTATCGCCGGGGAACGTGGTGAGCAGTGCGCCATGAGCCCAGCCCAGCTTCACGGCTTCTTCCGGCGCTTCGCCGGTGATCAAGCCGTAGATGAACCCGGCAGCAAAGCCGTCGCCGCCGCCCACGCGATCGTAGACATCGAGCTCGGCCGTGGGCGCGTTGTAGGTCTTGCCGTCGATCCAGGCTACCGCGCTCCAGCTGTGGCGGCTGGTGGAGTGGACTTCGCGCAGCGTGGTGACGACTACCTTTACATGGCTGTGCTTCTTGACCACATTCTCGATCATGCCAAAGAAGACGCTGGGGTCGAGCTTGGATTTGGCCGCGACTTCAGGCCCCGCGACGCCAAGCCCCTTTTGCAGGTCCTCTTCGTTGCCCACCAGCACGTCGACATTCTCGACAATGGTTCCGATGGTTTCAACGGCGCGCTCGTTGCCGCCGTGAATCTTCCAAAGCTTTTCGCGGAAATTGAGATCGAAGGAAGTGATTGCGCCCGCGGCCTTGGCGGCCTTCATCATCTCCGCGGCCAGCGGCGCCGTAGTGGGCGAGAGCGCCGCGAAGATGCCGCCGCAGTGGACCCAGCGCACGCCTCCGGCGAAGATTGCAGCCCAGTCAAAGTCGCCCGGCTTGAGCAGCGCGGCCGCTTCGTTGGAGCGGTTGTAAAACACCACAGGTGCGCGCACGCCGAAGCCCCGGTCACTGTAGACCGCCGCCATATTGGGGCCGGTGACGCCGTCGTGTTTGAAATGCTTGTAGATGGGCTTGACTCCCATGGCGCGCACGCGCTCGGCAATGAGGTCGCCGATGGGATAGTCGGACATGGCGGAGGCGACGGCTGTCTTCAACCCAAAGCAATCGGCCAGGTTGGCGGCCACGTTAAACTCTCCTCCGCTGACGTGGATGCTGCACTCTGTCGCTTTGCGAAAGGGGATGATGCCGGGATCGAGGCGGTGCACCAGTGCGCCCAATGAAAGAAAATCCAATTCCGCGTCTTGGCGGATATTCAAACCGTGACTCATGGGTCTCACGCTCCTTTGTTGTTCCTCAAGGTTTCTCAATGAGATTGTACACACTTGGAATTATATATCAGAGGTCTGACCACAGGCTATTCGGCTTAGCCTGATTCGAGAAAGGCTCATCGCCCTCTCGAACGGGCGAGCCGAAAGAGAAGCTTCTACGCAATCGCCTTCAAACTGGTTGGCCGTACCCTCCGTTGCTACTCCGCCCGCAAAGCATCGACAGGATCCACCGCAGCAGCACGGCGTGCCGGCAAATAACTCGCCAGCGCCGCCGACGCAGCCAAAACCAGCGGCACCGTGGTGTATGTGAGAGGATCGAGCGGGCTGATGCCGAACAGCAGAGACTTCATCAACTGCGTCAGCGCCGCCGCCGCGACCACGCCAATCGCCACTCCCACCGCCGTCAGCCCGAGTGCGGAGCGGACAAACATCCATTTCAACTCGCTCTTCTGCGCACCCAGCGCCAGCCGGATTCCAATCTCGCGCGTCCGCTGCGAAACAGCGTAGGAGATGACGCCATAGATCCCGATAATGCCGAGCAGCAGCGCCATTGATCCGGCTATGGCCAGCATGACAAGCATGAACGAAGTACGCGCCATCGACTGGCTGTAGAAATTCTGCATGGTCTCAACCGAGGCCAGAGGCAGGTTTCCGTTGGCGGCCCATACCGCCTGCTGCATCTCGTTCAGGAAACCCGTTGTGCCGGCGCGGTCGCTGTGAATCACAAAGGTAACAAACCGCAGCCCGTCCATCATCGGCGGGGTTGCATAACGGTCGTAGAAGATGGCCGGCCAGTAGATGATGGCCGGCGCCTTTTCATCCACGCCGTGGACGCGCACATCCTCCACAACGCCAATCACCTGCTGCCAGGGCGAGCTATCGTATTTCTTAACGCGTTTACCGATGGCCGCGGCGGCCGAACCCCACGTCTCGCGCGCAAAATTCTCTGACACCATCACCATCGGCCGCACGTTATTGAGGTCGTCCCATGTGAAGTCGCGGCCTGCCACCAGATGGGTGCCCAGCGTCTGAAAGTACCCCGGAGAGACGTAGTTGTAAAGCCGGAGCGGCGGTTCTCCGCCTTCATAGCTCTTGTGTTCAACAGCGATAACGTCCCAGTTCGGATCATTTCCGTCCATCGGAACACCGGCGGCAAATGCAACGGAAGTGACGCCTGGAATCGCGGCTAATTGATTGGCGATATTGCTCTGCATTTGCGCGACGGTGTGCGGATCGGGAGCCTGCAACTCCGGAATCCAGATATTCACGGTCTGCACATGCGCGGCATCCTTGAAGCCAGGCTCCACGTTGCGCAGCGCGGCAAAGGTGCGGATCATCAACAGCGCGCTCACCAGCAGCACAAGCGCCATGGCCACCTGTGCCACCACCAGCGCATTGCGCGAGCGATGACGCGCCCGGCTGGCGCTCGCGGTCCGGTTTGTTCCCAGCAGCATTGCGGAAGCGTTGGGCCGCGCATATTTGAGCACCGGAATCGAGCCGAAGAACAACCCGCAGAAAACTGAAAGCAGCAGCGTAAATCCCAGTGAGTTCGCATCAAGAGAAATCTCATTCATGCGCGGCAAATCGGCAGGACCGAGGGCTAACAGGAGGCGCAGTGCCGCGTTGGCTACGCCGATGGAAAGTACGCCGCCCATCAGACCCAGCGACACACTCTCCACCAGCAACTCACGCGCAATCCGCATCCGTCCCGCACCCAGCGCGGAACGAATCGAGAGCTCCTGCTGCCGCGATTCCGCCCGCACCAGCAACAGGTTGGCGATATTCGTGCACGCAATCAGCATCACCAGCCCAATTGTCGCCATCACCACCCAAAGCACGCTGCCGATGTTGCCGATGACCTTGAGCTTGAGAGAACGAAAATTGGGCGCGATTTTCCAATTCTCGTAATAGTGCGAATTGGTGCCGGGACCGTTCGACCACGAATCCATCCACACCGGGAGCAGGCGCGTGATGTCAGCGTTGGCCTGTGCAAGTGTGACTCCCGGCTTGAGCCGCCCGATACCGTCATAGCCGAACGGCGCCATCTTGAGATGCGCGCGGTCCAGAGTCAAAGGAAGCAGAAGATCGAAATCCTGATCGACCATTCGGAAGCCGCGCGGCATAACTCCCACAATCTCGCGAGTCTCGGCATCCACCTGGATAGCGCGGCCAATCACGCCGCGATCGCCACCAAATCGCCGCTGCCAGTAGCCGTAGCTCAGCATGGCCGTCTTCCTGCCGTGCGGGTCCTGATCGGCGGACGAAAACCACTGGCCGGCCGCGGGCGGAACATCGAGCGTCTGCAGCACACCGTCGCTGACAAACGCGGCATTCACCTGATCGGGCTGCGCGATGCCGGTAACGTTGGCGAAACGCATGGTCCAGATCCCCATCGACTGAAACGACTTGTTGTGCTCTGCAAAAGTCAGGAACATCGATGGCGAAAGATGCAGTCCATTACTAAAATTGGCGAGCCCTCCCGCGCCGGGCGCGTTGAGCCAAAGTGAAACGATCCGCCCTGAGTCCGGATACGGCAGCGGCTTCAGAAGCACGCTGTTCACCACGCTGAACACCGCCGTGTTGGCGCCGATGCCGATGGCCAGCGTCAGCAGCACCGTCGCGGCAAACCCAGGTGACTTTCGCAGCCGGCGAAAGACAAACTTGAGATCCGCCAAAGTGGATTCAAGCACCGCCCACTGCCACACTTCGCGGCTCCGCTCCTTCATCAGCGTCACGTTGCCGAACTCCCGCCGCGCCCTCTGCTCGGCTTCCTTGCGCGGCATGCCTTCTTCCATCAATTCTTCGGCGCGTTCCTGAATGTGCTCTTCGATCGAGACCGAGAGATCGTCATAGCGGCACTGGCGGTTCAAGAGCCGGTCGAGAATCTGCATGCCTTACCTCCTGCGCTGGGTGCCCCCGGTCCCTCGCACTTGGGGACCGGGGAGATTCATATCCACGTAACTGGAGAATCAGACCTGGGCAACGGCGAGTACCCGCGTGATCCCCGCAAACATCTTTTCAAAACTCACAACTTCCATTTCCAGGTGTTGGATGCCGGCATCGGTGACGCGATAAATCCGCGTGGGCCGCCCTTTCGCCGACACGCCAGTTTCCGATTCAAGCCAGCCCTCCCGCAGCATCCGTTGCAAAGCCGGGTACAGCGATCCCTCTTCCACCTGCAGCAGATTCTCCGAAACCTGCTTGATGTGCTTCACCAGCGCATAGCCATGCATAGGCTTCAGCCGCAGCGACTGCAGGATCATGATCTCCAGTGCGCCGGGAAAAAGATCGCGGTGTTCGGAATTCTTCGCCATGTGAAGAACTATAGGCTAAAAATACCTATTTGTAAAATAGGTATTTTAAGAAAAACTGCGCCCCATTCATCGCAGCTTTATCGCCATGAGTGGGCGTCGCAACGAAGCCACTGCGAGCCTCCCGCGGGCGCCTGCCCCACCGCAGGTGGTTATTTGGGTTTCACCGTCTTCGCATGCGCAAAGCTCATCTCAAGGTATCTCTTCAGTTCATTCGTGTTCTTCAACAGCGCAGCGGGAACCGTCACCCAATCCTTCTTGACCTCCCCATAACTCACAAAGGGAACAGTCTTGTACTTCGCAAGAAAGGCCTCCACTTCGCTGTAAGGCAGCAGCATACCCATCGTCCCCGTCGGGTCGAGACAGGTGAACATGTGCCCATTCTGCGAGGTATACGGATGCAAGTCGCCCTTGCGTTCAATTTCCGCGTTGGTGGCAATCAGCTTCTCGTACAGCGCCAGTGCCTCCGCCGGAATTGCGCTCTTCTTCTTCGCAGCCGGCATTCTCCCTCCCTCCAAAGAGCGCTCAACTCGGGGAGCCGCCGCCCATCAAACAGCAGGCCGCTGGTTCGCCGTAGTTCTGTAAGCGATATAGAGCCCCGCAACGAGACATAACTCCCCAATCACGCCGCCAATTCCTCGAAGATACAGAAACCAGGGCGCGTAAGTAGCCATGAAGAGGATCAATCCCGCTTGGGGTTCGGTGTTCTTGTAGGTGAGGACCATGCTGGCCCAGAGAACCGGGATATTAATGATGCAGATAACCATATAGGTCAGCAGCACAGCGGGAATCTGGTAGCGGAGGCCACCTGCGCCGCGCGACCCTTTCTTGATCGCTTTCCCAATGAGCCATCCCACCGGCAGCGCAACGAAGCCAACATCTGTATGGACGAGGAAAATCAAAAGGTAATACAACGGCAAGCCCAGAACGGCAACGCCAGCCCCGTACAGAAGGCCCCGCACCAGCGCGGCATGGGTGTCGGCGGGCGAGCTAACCTGGGTCGCCGATGAAGACTTAGACGCTTCCGCGGGTGCGGACTGCTCTAACTCCACGTTCCCGGTGATAGATGTCCATTGCTCTGGCATCTTACCTGCGAGGTTATCACTTACTGCGAAAATCGACAGCCGGATTCATGTAAGGCAGTTAGCAGCGGGCAAATTCATTTCCTCTGGAGCAAACCGATCCGCACTTGTTCACTTCTTAACTTTTTCACTTCTTCACTTGTTCACTTCTTCACTCATTCACTTCTTCACTTTTGCTCTTCTCGCTGTCCACCACCCACTCGTCTTCGCCCAATCTTCGCTCTTCGCGTATAATCTCACCATGGACTTTCAGCTGGTGACCACCTACAAGCCCCGCGGCGATCAGCCCCGCGCCATCGAGGAACTGGTTTCCGGCCTCGCCGCAGGTGAGCGCCACCAGGTCCTCCTCGGCGTAACCGGCTCCGGCAAGACCTTCACCATGGCCAAGGTCATTGAGGAGTCGCAGCGCCCGGCCCTCATCCTCGCCCACAACAAGACGCTCGCCGCCCAGCTCTATCACGAGTTCAAGCAGTTCTTCCCCGGCAACGCCGTCGAATACTTCGTCAGCTATTACGACTACTACCAGCCGGAAGCCTACATCCCCGCCGGCGACCTATACATCGAAAAGGAAGCCACCATCAACGAGGAGCTCGACAAGCTGCGTCTCTCCGCCACCCGCTCGCTCTTTGAGCGCCGCGACTCCATCATCGTCAGCTCCGTCAGTTGCATCTATGGCCTCGGCTCGCCCGAAGCCTACTACGGCATGTTGCTTCTGCTTGAGAAAGGCCAGCGCATCAGCCGCAAAGACATCCTGCGCCGCCTGGTCGAAATCCTCTACGAGAGGAACGACACCGACTTCCGCCGCGGAACATTCCGAGTCCGCGGGGACATCATCGAAGTCTTCCCCACCTACGACGAGACAGCATATCGCATTGAAATGTTCGGCGACGAGATTGAATCGCTCGCCCAGATCGACCCGCTCTTCGGCACCGTGAAACAGAAGTATTCGCGCCTGCCCATCTATCCGAAAAGTCATTACGTAGTCCAGCCGGAGCGCAAGGCCGAGGCCGTCGATTCCATCATCCGCGAGCTCAACGAATGGGTGCCGCAGCTTGAATCCGAAGGCCGTATGGTCGAGGCGCAGCGCGTCAACCAGCGCACCCGCTTCGATCTCGAAATGATCAAGTCCATGGGCTATTGTCACGGCATCGAGAACTATTCGCGCCACTTCAGTGGCCGTCTGCCCGGCGAACCGCCGCCCACGCTCCTCGACTACTTCCCCCGCGACTTCCTGCTCTTTGTAGACGAAAGCCACGCCACCATTCCCCAGGTCCACGGCATGTGGTATGGCGATCAGAGCCGCAAGCAGAACCTCGTCGACTACGGCTTCCGTCTGCCATCTGCCCGCGACAACCGTCCTCTCAAATTCGAGGAGTTCGAGAACCGCATTCACCAGACCATCTACGTCTCCGCCACGCCCGGCCCGTACGAGCTAACGCGCTCCGCCGGCGTCGTTGTCGAGCAGGTTATCCGGCCCACTGGCCTCGTCGATCCCGAGGTGGAAATCCGCCCCGTCAAAGGCCAGATCGACGACCTGCTGGCTGAAATCCGCGACCGGGCAAAACGCAACGAACGCGTCCTGGTCACCACCCTCACCAAGCGCATGGCGGAAGACCTCGCCGGCTACTACACCGAGGTCGGCGTCAAGTGCCGCTACATGCACTCCGAGATCGAAACCCTGGAGCGCGTCAAGCTACTCGCCGGCCTGCGCAAAGGCGAGTTCGACGTGCTCATCGGCATCAACCTGCTCCGCGAAGGCCTCGATCTCCCCGAGGTCTCGCTCGTCGCCATCCTCGACGCCGACAAGGAAGGCTTTCTCCGCTCCGCCGGCTCGCTCATTCAGACCATGGGCCGCGCCGCGCGCCATCTTGAAGGCAGGGCCATCCTCTACGCCGACAAAATCACCGACTCCATGCGCCGCGCCATGGATGAAACCGACCGCCGCCGCACCGTCCAGAAGGCATACAACGAGGAGCACGGCATCACCCCGCAGTCGGTCATCAGCTCCATGGACATGGGTCTGGCCCAGATCCTCAAGGCCGAATACGGCGAAGTCGAAATCGAGGAAGCTGAAACTCTTCCCGAATTCAAATCGCAGGCCGATCTTGACGCTCACATCGCCAGGCTGGAAACCGAAATGCGCGAAGCCGCCAAAAAATTCGAATTTGAGAAAGCCGCAAAACTCCGCGATTCCATCAAGGAACTCCGCGAAAAGGAATTCCTGTTCGGCTGAGGGCGTTCGTTGTCTCCCACCAGGCTTAAGTGCTCCATCGGCCCGCTCATCGCGATAGAGCCGGGATGGACTCAGCCGCCTGTGCCGGACCCTCGACTTACTTTTCGATGCCGAGCCAGAGACACACCGCTGTCTCCACCAGGCCGAGTTCCCGCAGATTCAACTGGCCTAATCTGCGCATGAGCTTCGCAAGGGGAATCGTGACCAGGTTCTGCGCATCAAACGCCCCGTCGCGCAGAAATCCCGCCCGAACGGCCACCTCATAAGCCGTACCCCGCACTGCTGTTGTATGCGGAACCAGAGTGATAAGAGCCCGGTCATTGTCGCCGGGAGGACGGCTGAGGACCAGAGCAGGCCGCACCTTGGCGGCAAGACCCAGATCCACCTGCCATACCTCGCCTCGGGTCACCCGTTCAACCGCCGTTCCTCGTCTCGATCCATCTGAAGGAAAAGACTGTCAGCGGCCGCGACAAGTTCGTTGTCGTCCGGCAGCTCATGATGCTCCAGCGCCGCCCTGCGCAGCATCTCGTCAAGTACCTGCTGCCGGGCTGGGTGAGGAAGCCCCTCGAAGGCATCGAGGACATGTTGAGCGGCGGCGAGCATACATGTAATTCTACACCGCTACCAATTTGAATGCAGCCTGATTAGTAAACGGGAACCTCACCAGAAAAATGTCCTCGAAACTAAAGTGCCGCCAAAGAAAAAAAGAAGATGCGGCGGCAACGTCAGGCAACCTGACGCATCTTGTCATCATCGTACATATGGGATAGTTATGGCCTGGGCGAAGCCGAAGCCCATCTCAGAATTCAGGTTCTCATGCCCACAATCCTATTAGTGGATAACGATCCGCTGCAGGCATTCCTGCGCAAGTCGGTTTTAGAGCGGAAGTTCCACGACGTGCAGCGAGTGGGCGATGCGGCCGACGCCCTTTGCCTGATGGAGCAGCCTCAGTTCGCGGACAATCTTGGCTTGGTTATCTCCGGGCTCCACATGCCCGGCATAGGCGGTCCCGAGTTCGTAGCCGAATTGCACGTCCGACTGCCCAAAGTCCCCATCCTTGTCCTGGGCAGCGTCAGCGAAGCCGCCAGCGACTACATCGTTGATTGGATTCACTTTCTTGCCCCGCCATTCGGATCTGACGATATGCTGGCTGCTGCCGGTCAACTGCTTCTGCAGAGCACCTCTTCGGCCGCCTGAGTCGCAGAATTCCCACCCCCAACTCGCCCTTCCAGCCTCGATCCATAATGTGAGGCAAATCACACGCTAAAGGCCTATCATGGTCTGAGAATAAGCACATCGCAAGGGCTTATAGCCTTGAGTCCGCGTGCGAGAATCATGGTGGGGTCACAATGGCAGCCTTCGGTAGTTTTGCTCTTCTAATCGCCTTGGCGCTGGCAGCTTACAACCTGCTGGCCGGGGCCTTAGCCCTCCGGCTTATCGCCACCGGGCAGCCGGCCGCAATCTCGCCCGAGCGGCTGGCCGATACGGCGCGCCGCTCGGGGATCGCTGTATTTGTGGCCGTCACCGCCGCGGCCTTCGCGCTTATCTGGTCGGTCTTCACCAACGACTTTTCCATCACCTACATCATGGAGCACTCCAACCGCGCCCTTCCCGGACCCTACAAATTTTCGGCGCTCTGGAGCGGACAGGAAGGTTCGCTGCTTCTGTGGGCCTGGCTGCTGGGGATCTACGGTTTCGTTCTCCGCCTCACCCACAAAACGGACGTCAAACTCTACGCTTACGCCGGTACCATCCTCGCCGGAATCCAGGTCTTTTTCCTCGCCATCCTCAACTTCGCGGCGCCGCCCTTCGCCATCCTCCGCGGAGCCATCCCCGACGACGGCAACGGCCTCAATCCCCTCCTGCAGTATCCCGAGATGGTCATCCATCCGCCCATGCTTTACCTGGGCTACGTCGGTTTCTCCGTTCCCTTCGCGTTTGCTCTCGGCGCGCTCATGATGCGCTATCCCGGCGAGAAATGGATCAAGATCACGCGCATGTGGACCATGGTTACCTGGCTCTTCCTCACCGCAGGCATCTTCCTAGGCATGCATTGGGCCTACGCGGTCCTCGGCTGGGGCGGTTACTGGGGCTGGGACCCGGTTGAGAACGCAAGCTTCATGCCCTGGCTTACCGGAACCGCCTTCCTCCACTCCGTCATGATGCAGGAGAAGAAAGGCATGATGAAGAGCTGGAACGTCTGGCTCATCTTCTCCACGTTCCTGCTCACCCTTCTCGGCACGCTGCTTACCCGCGCCGGCCTGGTCAGTTCCGTCCACGCCTTCGCCCAGTCGTCCATCGGCACATGGTTCGTGGTTTTCATGGGCATCGTTCTCGCGGTCTGCATCTTCACATACATCCTGCAGCGCAGCCATCTCCAGGCCGAGCATCACCTCGAGTCGCTGGTAAGCCGTGAATACAGCTTCCTCTTCAACAACCTTGTCCTGCTGATGGCCTGTTTCGTCATTCTGTGGGGCACGCTCTTCCCCATCCTTTCGGAATACGTGGTCGGCAACAAAGTCACTGTTGGCGCTCCGTGGTATAACCGCGTGGCCATCCCCATCGGGCTGTTTCTGCTCTTCCTCACTGGCGTCGGTCCGCTGCTGCCGTGGCGTTCCGCCTCGCTGCGCAGCATCCGGCGCAACTTCGTTCTGCCCTCAATCGCTCTCTTCGCCACCATCGTCGTCTGCCTCGCGGTCGGGGCGCGCCCGTGGAAAGACGGTGCATTCGACTCCGGCCACTTCTATGCCCTGGTGTCCTTCGCCTTATCGGCAGCCGTCCTCACGGCGATCCTTAGTGAATTCTTCCGCGGCGCCGGCGTCATCTCCCGCCAAACCGGAAAGAACCTCATCGTCTCCCTCTGGCTGCTCACCCGCCGGAACACGCGCCGTTACGGCGGCTACCTTGTCCACATCGGCGTGGTCATCATCGTCATCGGCCTCGCTGGATCGGCATTCAACCGCAACGAGGAGCGCGAGCTCGCGCTGCACGACAAGCTGCCCATCGGCCCTTACACGCTGGAAAATGTGGGATTCTTCCAGGACTCAAACCTGAACTACAACTCGGAATACGCGCTCCTCGATGTCTACCAGAACGGCAAGAAACAGTTCCAGATGACCCCGGAAAAGCGTGTCTACCTGGCCAGCGAGCAGCCGCAAACCATGGTGGCCATTCATTCCGTTCTCAGTTGGGATCTGTACGTGGTCTACGAAGGCTCAAATCCCGACACCGGGCAGCCAATCATCAAAGCATTCCTTAACCCGCTCGTAGGCTGGATCTGGGCAGGGTTGGTGGTGCTGGTCTTCGGCACGCTGGTAGCACTGGTGCCCAGCCTGACCCCGGCCACGGCTTCGTTACGGGTTCCTGTAACACGCACAATTCCGGCCGAACCGGCACTGAAGGGCGGCGACTGATGCATTTCCTTACGCGATGCACCACACGTACCCAGCCACCTGTTCCAGCGCACGATCCGGCCTCGACCGAGCTCGCGGGAACACCAGAAAATGCTTCGCAAGCTACTGAGATGCTCGGCTTTGTATCAGGGCACGACTTCAGTCGTGCCGCAAGCAGCAGGAAAAAAAGTCGGGCTTTAGCCCGTGCGGGATCCAACCACAGAATCGGCTTTTGGATCAAGGCAACCCAGGTAATCATCCTGGCGGTAGCTGTCTGTTTCTCAATGGGCGCCACCGATGCCAGCACGCGCTACAACAACCTGAACCACCGGCTGATGTGTACCTGCGGCTGCGCGGAGATCCTGGGCGAGTGCAACCACGTCGGCTGCCCCAACTCCACCGGTGAGCTCAATGAGCTGCATGCCGGTATCGACGCCGGAAAGGCAGACCAGGAGATTCTCGATTCGTTTGTCGCCAAGTATGGCGCGGTTGTCCTGGCCGCGCCCACCACCAAGGGCTTTGACCTCGTAGCCTGGATCGCGCCCTTTGCCGTCTTTGCCGCAGCACTGTTGGGCACAATCCTGCTTGTGCGCCGCTGGTCCGGCGTGGAAATCGGCAAAACCCAGGCCGCAGCCGCAGCCGCCGCCCTGGTCACCGAAGATCCGGCCGATCGCGAGCGGCGGGAAAGAATTCGCCGTGAAACCGGCGACGGAGGCTTTTAACCCATGACCACCCTGCAAGGCGAAGTGGCCGGCGCGCTTCTCACCCTGGCCCTCCTCGTCTACACATTTTGGCCTGAGAACGTATTTGCCAGCCAGCGACAGAAAACCCGGCTGGATTATCTGCTGGAGCGCAAGGAGCAGCTCTACGAGAACCTTCGCGACCTTAACTTCGAGTACCGCGCCGGCAAATATCCCGAAGAAGATTTTCAGGTGCAGCGGACCCAGCTTGAAAACGAGACGGCGCAATTGATGGCCGAAATCGATCGTTTGCAGCAGGCATGAAAAATCGCAACGGCTGTCAGAGATAGGACCCCGTCACCATCATGAAATCGATGCAATTTGCACTTCCCACTTTTGCTGTGAGCCTGCTTTTGACAGGCGCTTTGGTCCAGGCCGCCACCATCGCCGGAACCGTGACCAACAAGACCACCGGCAAGCCCGCCGTTGGCGACAAGGTGGTGCTTGTCAATCCCATGGCCAGCATGGCTGAAACCGCGCAGACCACCACCGACGCCAAGGGGCACTATTCTCTGCAGAGCCAGGGTAACGGTCCCGCGCTGGTGCGCGTCCTGCATCAGGGCGCCGAATACTTCATCGCTGCTCCCCAGGGCAGTGCGCCCGGCGACCTTTCCGTCTACGACGTGGCCGCCAAGGTCCAGGGGGTCTTTATCGAGGCCGACGTCGTCGAGCTGGAATCAGACAACGGGCAGCTCAAAGTCACCGAGCGTTACTTTGTCCACAACACCAGTTCGCCGCCCACCACGCAATGGAGCGCGCGTTCTTTTGAGGTCAATCTCCCGCCCGATGCGGTGATAGACGGCGTCGGCGGACAGCGCCCCAACGGCATCCCCACCAGCATCAAGCTCGACCCCGCTGGACCCAAGGGCCATTACGCCTTCAACTTCCCCATCCAGCCCGACGACGGCGACAAAGACACCCTCTTTCAGCTCGGCTATCACCTGCCTTACAGCGGCGGCAAGTACACCTTCAAGGCGGAACTCACCCTGCCGGCAGACAACTTCGCGGTGCTTATGCCCAAGGGCATGAGCTTCACTCCGGGCGCGGGAACCACCTTCAAGCCAGTGCAGGAAGACCCCGGCGTGCAGACCTACCTCGTCAAGAACGCGGCTCCCGGCAAGCCAATGGAGTTCACGATTGCAGGCACCGGCTCAATGCCACGCGAGCAGCAGGGCGCGGCTGCGGCCGGACCCGCGGGAGGACCGGCCGGAGGAGCCGGCATGGGAGCCGCGGATGGCAACAGCCCATCCCCCGATGCAAGCTCAGCCACGCCAACAGGCCCCGGCGGTGGCATCGGCACCCCCATCAATACCCCCGACCCGCTCAGCAAATACAAGTGGTGGATTCTCGGTGGCCTCGGCCTACTTCTTGTCGCCGGAGCGGCATTCCTGCTGCGCAAACCCGTGGGCTCGCCCGCACCCGGCGCTGTGGTGGATGCCGGCGCAGCCAGTTACCTGGCCTTCGGTTCGCCCGCGGCCAAGAACAATCAGTTACTGGGGGTCCTGAAAGAAGAGCTGTTCGCCATTGAGAGCGAGAAGATCTCCGGAACCATTACTCCCGCGGAATACGCTGAAGTAAAAGCCGCGCTCGAGACAGTCCTCAGGCGCGCCCTCAAACGCAACTCCTAGAAGGCTGCGGAGAAACTCTCCTTGGACAGGCTTTGTAACAAGGGCACGGCTTCAGCCGGGCCAATAAAGCCAATCGAATGAGTCGGGCTTTAGCCCCTGCTAAGGCTCACTCAGCGATTCTTGTCCCGCGCGACGAGTTTTTCCGCAGCCTGCTAGCGAATCTCCGCGCAACTTGCTCGGTAACAGTCCTCCACCGGCGAAGCCGGCCCGCGATAAATGAAACGGCATATCACGGATTTGGCATCGGAGGGGCCAAGGGATAATAGCCCATTCCCTCATTGTGCCCGGCAGCGAACAATGAGGGAATCCTGGGGTTGGCTACCCCATTTGAACCCGGCGCACCTGAGCGGCTGCGCGAACGCCGGCACGTTTCTTTTGAGGCAAGACTTTCCGCCGCGACGAATGCCGATAAGTCCATCAAAATGAACCGGCTTTAGGCCCAGGTGCAACCACGGCCAATCCGGGAAGATGCCAAATCTTTCCCCGGATCGTGCATCTTAATTCGCGGAAACGCGCACAATCGATACATGCCCATCAAATCACCACAAATCACTCAATCCCTTCACTTCCTTCAGCTCGCCCCGGTATGTCCCCGGTTCAATATGTCAGACATGTCCCCGGTCCGTACCCCAATGTGTACCCCCCACCCCCCCTCCCCCGTTTCGTTGAAAACAATAGGGTTACGCGAACTTAAAAAAAGCACCCCTTGAAAACAAACAACTTCCAACCAGGGCAATGACGGAAATCCTCCATTTTCAGCATAAAAGCGGCGTAAAAGCAGCAGTTTTAGTGCCCCGCCGAAGCCGTTCTATCAGCCAACGTCCAGTCGTCGGCCGTTCATGCGATTGCCCTGAATGCCGGCCGCTTTGCCAGCCTGACTATGAATTCTGAAGATACCTCAACAAAGTGAGCAATTGAGATCGGTAATTCGCGCTCAATGATGCCACTCTTAGGGGTTACCCCGCGGATGCGCTTGGTCCAGTGCTCAGTTAGAACATCTGAGCCAACTGCAAACTCACTGGCCGGGCCTTGTTGACCGTCGATGAGCAAGATTCGGTCCCGGCAACGCTGACAAGGATGGTCCGTTCCGATGGAGTACTCGAAGTTGAATCGACTGCTTCGCCGAGTCATTGCGGTCCCCTTGTTGGTCACCATTTCCCTTGCCGGATTTCTGTTGTGGGAAACATTCGATCTGAATCGATCGTTGCAGTCGGTCGATCACACCGATATGGTTCTCGACCAATCCGGCCATCTCCTCAAGTTGCTGGTCGATATGGAATCCGCGAAGCGCGGCTACATCGCAACCGGCGATGAGACTTTCCTGCCAACCTATCTGGATGGGACGAGGCGATTTGAATCCGAATTCCAGGCCTTGAATAAACTGGTGGCTGATAGTCCCCCGCAGCAGCAGAGGCTCAAGGCCATCGATGGCGGCTATCAGGAGGCGGAAGAGTACGACGGCAGAATTATCGCCCTTCGCCGCGCGGGAAAGGCCGATCCCACTCTCATTCAGAACCAGCTGAGAAAAAGTAAGCTGGATGCGCTTCGAGACCAGGTGGCGGATTTTCAAAGTGTGGAAGCGGCACTGCGCAGCAGGCGCGTAGAAGGTGCTCATCGGCGTTGGGTCTTGATGATTTCAAGCTGTCTGATCCTTGGCTGGGGCTCTGGCGTCTTTCTCGCGCTTTTTACCGGAAGCCACATCGAGAAGCTGGGCAAAAAGCTGCTGCAAATCGAGGAAAGATGGACAGCCGTGCTCGGCAGCATTGGCGAGGCTGTCATCGCTACGGATAGCGAGGGTCGAATCACCTTTCTGAATCCGATCGCCGCCGCTCTCACAGGATGGCGGCCCGAAGAGGCTCTTAACCAGCCGATCGGCAATGTGCTCAAGCTCATCAACGAAGAGTCCGGGATGACAGCCGACAATGAAGTTCTCCACGTGCTCAAGGACAAGAAGATTCTCGCAGTTGCCAACCACGTGGACCTGGTCACAAGGGATGGCCGTGAAGTTGCCGTTGAGCACAGTGCCGCGCCCATCTTCGCGGCTGAGGGAAAAGTCATTGGCGTTGTCCTGGTGTTTCGCGATGTTGCCGAGAGGCGGCGGGAGCGGATTGCCACTGCGGAACAGGCTGCCCTTCTCGAGCTCACTCAGGACTCCGTCTTTGTGATCGACATGGAAGGACGAGTACAGTTCTGGAGCCGCGGCGCGGAAGCCATGCTGGGATACAGCAGCGCGGAAGCCGCCGGTAAAATCGCGCACGAAATGCTCTGCACCGAATTTCCGGAGCCGTTCACTGGGATAACCGCTCAACTGATGCGCGTGGGCCATTGGGAGGGAGACCTCATCAAGACTGCAAAAAACGGCAGCCTTGTCGTTGTGGCCGGCCGCTGGGCATTGCAATGGGGAACGCGCGGCCAACCGCCTCGCGTGCTCGTGGTCAACAGCGACATCACTCAACGCAAGCGTGGCGAAGAGTTGCTCGTTTTGCAGAGAGAACAACTGCGCGCGTTGGCTGACCGCCTGCAGTGGGTACGCGAAGAAGATCGCAAGAGGGTCGCCTGCGACCTCCACGATCAGATCGGACAAATTCTGACCGCGATCAAAATGGACATGTCATGGATGAGCCGTCACCTGCCCAAGTCGGAAGGCGGGGTGCTCGCTCGACTGAAAGAATCGATTCAGGCCGTCGACGATGGCGTAAAAGCGGTGCGCACCATCTGCAGCGGGCTGCGTCCCGGCGTATTGGATGACCTGGGGCTGGCAGCGGCCATTGAATGGCAGGCCGGCGAATTCACATCGCGCAATAACGTTCTCTGCCAGGTCTCGGTCCCGCCTGTCGATTTGCACCTGGATGGTGACCGCGCTACTGCGACCTTCAGAATCTTCCAGGAATGCCTCACCAACGTGGTTCGCCACGCGCAGGCAAAGCAAGTCCGCGTCGCCCTGAGCCAGGAAGATGAGAACATCGTTCTGGTGGTGCAAGACGACGGAATCGGCTTCCGCGAGTCCGACCTGTCGAACACTCTCGGGTCATTGGGTCTGCTGGGAATGAAAGAACGCGCGCAATCGTGCGGTGGCGACGTGCAGATCTCCAGTTCCCCCGGCAGCGGGACCACGGTCACCGTGCGCGTTCCAGTCGATGAGCCGCGCGCTGAGAGGAGTGAAGTATGCATATCCTGATCGCCGATGACCATGCCGTGGTACGCCGCGGCCTGCGGGAGATTCTCGCGGACGCACTTCCCGATGCGGGCTTTTCTGAGGCCGGCAACGGCGATGAAGTGCTGCGCCAGTTAAGCAAGTCTGCCGTTGCCATGCTGGTGCTCGACATCAATATGCCGGGGCGCAGTGGAGTGGATGTTTTGCGAGATGTAAAACACGCGTACCCGCGGTTGCCGGTCATCATTCTCAGTGTCCATCCGGAAGAGCAGTATGCCGTTCGCTGCCTGAAGGCTGGCGCGGCCGCCTATATCAACAAGGAAAGCGCCACCGATGAGTTGGCAAACGCTACAAAGAAAATCCTCAGCGGCGGCCGCTACATCAGCGCCAGCCTGGCGGAAAAGCTGATTGACAACCTGGACGAGTCCGCTGACAAGCCCCTGCATGAGTCGCTCTCAGACCGCGAACATGAAGTAATGAAGATGATCGCCGCCGGCGTTCCCCTGACCGAGATTGGTGAGAAACTTCACGTCAGCGTAAAAACCATCAGCAGCTATCGGGCCCGGATCATGGAAAAGATGCAAATGAAAAGCAACGCGGAGCTGACACGTTACGCAGTGACGCATAGCCTCATCGAATAAGGCTTGATTAAACTGCCTGAGCGTGCCTGCGTAGGAAAAATCCTACAAGAATTACGGACTATGCTGATGTTGCTTCCCCGCCGGCCGCGCTATCGTAACAACAGGTCGCGATGATCGCCCAAAAAGGGGAATTGATGAATATCCTGATTGCTGACGATCACGCGAACGTACGGCGCGGATTGAGAGAGATCGTGGACGATGCATTTTCCGGTACTCGGTTTTCCGAAGCCGGAAATGGGAACGAAGTCTTGACCGAGCTGATCAAGTCGCGCCACGACGTGTTGTTGCTCGACATCAATATGCCGGGGCGCAGCGGGATGGAAGTCCTGAAGGATGTAAAGAATATCTACCCTCACCTTCCCGTGATCATGGTCAGCGTGCAGCCCGAGAGCCAGTACGCATCCCGCTGTCTCTTGGCCGGCGCCACCGCCTATATCAACAAGATTTATGCTTCAGAAGAGCTGGCTCCAGCGATCAGGAAGATACTGGACGCCGGGACATCGCTCCCGCGGAATCCTAAAGCCAACTAGGTTTCCCGCCACCAGGCGATGCATCCGCGGAGTGTAGCAGTCTCCAGATCGGCTGTCGCGGGCGTCCTCGCCCGCACTCCCCTCCCGCTCCCCCAAAGATTCTCTCCACAGCCAACCACCTGCCGTCCGGCCGCGACGCATCCTTATATAGAACCGCTTCAACATCGGGCAAAACGGTATCGACGCAATCTCCTTGCGCTGTGAGACATACCCTACAAACATTGCGCGAAAAGCCTACAGCAAGTTCAGCCTTCACCGATGGTCATCGCTTTCCGCACTCCGTATGTTAGTTATATCGGCATTGCAAATATCCGCTGCACTTCAGCCCTTTGCGCCCATCCTGAGAGCTTTGAAAGGTATCGACAATGGCTAATAGCTTCGCAACTTCTTCGAACAAGGTCCCCACATCTACCTCGGGACACCCCTTTCCTTTGCAACTGACTGCACGTCCCCGGTTGAAGATCGTTCCCAGCCCCGTCCGCGCTTTGCCGGCTCGAGAGTCCGAATTCGACATGCGGAGCCTGCTTGACAAATTCATGCCCGGAAAAACACGGCGCACTTACATGGCGGCCGAGACGATCTATTCGCAAGGCGACACCGGCAATGCGGTCTTCTACATCCAGAGCGGCAACGTGAAACTCACTGTTGTGTCAACCAGCGGCAAGGAAGCCGTCATCGCGCATCTCCCGGCGGGCAGCTTCTTTGGCGAAGCGTGCATGGTAACGCTCCAGCGTCGCGATTCCTCTGCGAGCGCACTTCAATCCAGCACCATCGTGCGCATCGACAAAACGGCCATGCAGGCACTTCTCGATCGCGAGCCTGAATTCGCCCAGCATTTCCGCGCCCACCTGCTCGCGCGCAACATTCGCATGCAGGCCGATCTGGTCGATCATCTGTTCAATTCAAGCGAAAAGCGCCTCGCCCGCCTGCTCATGCTGATGGCTAACTTCGGCCAGGAATCGAAGCCCATCCCCGTCATAGGCAAGATCAGTC